>JBKCXA010000340.1:0-24110 GCA_046316935.1 Prosthecobacter sp. | reverse complement strand
CGGGCACGCACGGTGAAGCTGTAAGGCCCCGGAGCGGAGCCCGGCGTGCCGCTGAGCACCCCGGCGGTGGTGAAGCTCATGCCGGTGGGCAGCGCCCCGCTGGTGATGTCCCACAAATACGGCCCGGTGCCGCCGGTGGCGGTGAAATTCGTCGCGGTGTAGGCGGCATACTGCGTGGCATTGGAAAGCGTGGTGGGGGAGATGGCGATGCCGGGACAGTTCACCGTGAGCGTGTAGCTGCGCACGCCGATGCAGCCGAAGGCATCACTGGCACGGGCGGTGAAGGAGTAGGCAGCTGGCACAGAGGTGGGCGTGCCGGCCAGCGCACCGGTGGTGGGGTTCAGGGTGACCCCGGTGGGCAGGCCGTTGTTGCCGCTGTTGGTGATGTTGAAGCGGGCCAGCGCTTCGGCAGCCGTGAGCGCACGGCTGTAGATGGTCGGCTCGTCGATGGAGCCGATCCAGTTGGAGCCAGCCGTGGCGCTGCCACCCATCACCAGCGGCGCGGTGCTGTGGGTGACGGCCGTGGTAAAGGCCTTCGAGGCCACCTGCGTGCCGTTCACATACAAACGAAGGTTCACACGGTCGTAAGTGGCCACCACATGGCTCCAGGCGCTGATGGTGACGGGCGCCTCGACGAATTCGGAGGCCGCGGTGGAGCTGCTGGCATTCACATAGAAGCGGATGACATTTGTGCCGCTGTTCTGCACCAAGCCGTAACCATTGGCCGGAGAGGTCACATCAGTCGATTTGGCAAGGATGACACGGTTGCCGCTCGTGGAGCCATTCGTGGGCCTGATCCACGCTTCGACGCTGATGTTCGCCGGGCGCATCGAGGAATGGTCCGCCACCTGCACATAGTCGTTGATGCCGTCGAATAGGAACGCAGCTCCGATGCGGCCTGCGGCAAAGGTGGCACCATTCATCTGCGCACCCGTGTTGCCGAGCATCATCTCGCTGGAGCTGCCCTCACCCGGCCACCAGGCCACGGCACCCGTGAGCGGCGTGGGTCCGGCTGTCCAGGTGTAAGGAGCCGTGCCACCACTGGCGAGCAGCGTCTGTGAGTAGGCGGCGAACTGCGTGGCAGGTGGCACCGTGCTCGGATTCACCACCACCGTGGCGCAAACGAGGGTGAGCGTGTAGTTCTGCGAGCCGGAGCAGCCGAGACTGTCCGTGCTACGGATGGTGAAGGCATAGTTTCCAGGCGCGGCAGCGGCTCCGGGTGTGCCACTGAGCACGCCGGCGGTGCTCAAGGTCATGCCGGAGGGCAGCGTGCCGCTCGTGATCGAGTAGGTGTAGCCCCCTGCTCCGCCGGCGGAGTTCAGCGTGAGCGGCGTGTAGGCCACATACTGTGTCGCGAGACCGAGCGTGCCGGGCGAGAGCGTGATGGTCGGGCAGGTGCGGAAGCCGAAGTCGATGGTGTTTTCCGTGTTGGTGAGGCCGGTGGAGCCCGGCTCGCCACCGGCGGTGAGCGTGAGGAGCGGTGAAACGACCGCGGTGCCCACGCCGCCGCTCTGGATGCCATTGGAGTCATTGTCCTCGCCATTGTCCGCGATGTCGCCGAGGCCGGAAACAAGCGGGAAAAGGCCCGGAGGCGTGGGGATGCGCACGCGATACTGGCCAGGTGTGTAGATCGTGAAGCCGTAAACACCGCTGCTGTTCGTGAGGGTCGAGGTGACGATGTTGTTCGACGCATCGAGCAGTTCCACGCCCACGCCGGAACCGATGGCGCTCTCCGTGCCGCTGGACCACACACCGTCGTTGTTGGCATCGACAAAGAGCTGGTTGCCCAGCGAGATGCCGGTGAAGAGACCAAAGTCCACGCTGAGCTCGGTGTCGGGATTCGTGTCACCATCATTGATGGGCTCGCCGCCGATGCTGAGCGTGATGACGGGGCTGTAGAGGAAGGTGCCAGGACCGCCGGGCTGCGAGCCGTTGTTGTCGTTGTTGATGCCGTTGTCGGTGGTGATCACGTTTCCACCCGTGGCAGGAATGCTCGATGGCGGGGTGACACGCACGACATACTTGCCCGCGGCGAGGCCGGTGAAGTTGTAAGCGCCGGTGGAACTGCTCGTGGTGGTGGCCAGGAAGGCGTCATCCGCGTCACCGGCCGTGTCGTTGAGCGTCGAGTAAAGATTCACGGTCACACCGGACACACCGATCTCGCTGAAGGCACCGGTGTCTCGCACACCGTTTCTGTTGGCATCATTCCAGATAAGGTTGCCGAGCGTCAGCGTGGCCGAGGAGCTGACCTGGCAGAGATACACATAGTCTGCCACCACCGGACCGGTGCTGCTGCCGCCGGAGAGCACGAAGGACAGTGTGTCGATCTGGGAGGCGGTGGCGCCGTTGGCAAGGCGGAAACGGTAGGTGTACTGCTTCCACACGGGCTGGCTGGAACTCGTGGTTGCCTCTGTCCAGCCGTTGTAGTCGGCAGAGCCAAACGCCGGTGTCGGCGTGCCGGTGAGCTCGTTCTGCGGAACCGTGTAGTATTGGTAGAAGCCAGGTGTGGGGCCAGTGATGACCTGAATGATCGAAGCGCTCGCACCGAGGTCCCATAGCACCGAGGCGCTGGCGGACGAGGCATTGGCAGCCCACACGCTCAGCTCATATTCTTTGCCCGGCAGCAGCACGGAACTCCAGGCTCCACCACCGGCAGGACGCAGGCTGATGCAGGAGTTCGTGCCTTCGAGCAGCAGCATGCGGCGGCCGTGGCGGCTCTTCAGGCTCTCCACCCACGAGACTCTCGATCCGTTCGTGCCAGCGAGCACCTGCGCCCGCTGGATGGGCTCTCCGACGCCACTGGTGCCGTTCGTGCCGCCGGTCCAGCGGTAGGCGTTGATGCCGCTGCCAAAGCTGGTGCTCGTGCCGTTGTAGCCGAGCACGCTCACAGAGGTGCCGGTGAGGTTCGGCAGGCCTTGGAATTCAAAGCTGGGGTTGTCGATGAGGTTGTTGCTGTAGCAAGGATCCGTGTTGGCAAAGCCGAAGTCGATCGTGCTGTCGCAGTCCGTGTCATCACCATCCACGCCGGTGCCAGGTTCACCGCCGGGTGTGAGCGTGATGAGCGGAGAGACCACCGGAGCCCCCGAGGCGGACTGGAGGCCGTTGTTGTCATTGTTCACGCCGTTGTCGAGAGCCACGACATTCGTGCTGACGGCCGGATAGAAGGCCGGCGGGGCGGGAATGCGGACGTAATAGACTCCCGGCAGCAGGTTCGTGAAGAGGTACATGCCGTTGGAATCCGTCAGCATGTCGGAGCCTTGCTGCACATCATCCCCGCCGCCGTTTTCCAGGATGCCGTTGGTGCCGGGCCTCCAAAGCTGGATGCGCAGGGCCGGTACACCGCTCTCCGTGCTTTGGCGGAGCCCGTCGTTGTTGATGTCCACAAAGACCATGTTGCCGACACAAAGCGTCTTCACGGCCATGGTGATCGGGATGTTGGCGCTTTCGCAGTTGTAAACATCCGTGGCCTTGATGGTGAAGCTGTAGCTGCCGAGCGTGGTCGGCGTGCCGCTGAGCACGCCGCCAGTGCTGAAGCTGAGGCCTGGTGGAAGTGTGCCGCTGACGACGCTGAACACATAGGGCGCGTTGCCATTGCTCGCCGTGAAGGTCTGCGAATAGGCGACATTCAGGTAGGCAGTGGGAGCGGTGGAAGGGGAGACGCTGACGACAGGGCACCCGGGCTCCATCGTGTAGGTCACCGTGGCTGAGCATCCGTTCGCATCGGTCACGCGGATGGTCGGCGTGGTGGAGATCGTGTTCGTGGCGATGCCGGTGATGGCTCCTCCCGTGCTCAGGCTGAGCCCGGCGGGCAGCGAGCCGCTTTGCAGCGTCCAGGTGTAGGGCGCGGTGCCATTCGTGGCGGTGAGCGTCTGAGAGTAATTCGTTCCGACGAGGAAGTTCGAGAGCGTGGCAGGAGAGATGGCGATCACCGGGCACACACGCAGGGTATACGATTGCAGGCCGGGGCAGGCGTTGGCATCGGTGGCCGTGATGGTAAACGTATAAACGCCCGCGGCGGCCGGTGTGCCGCTCAACAGGCCCGCCGTGCTCAGCGTCATCCCGCCGGGCAGAGCACCACTGCTCACCGTGTAAGTGTAAGGCGCCGCGCCGCCGCTCGCGGTGATGGTCTGCGAGTAGGCGGTGGCAGGCGGAGCATTCGGCAGGGTCGCCGGCGAAAGGGTGATGACAGGGCAGATGCGCAGGGTGTAAGCACGCAGTCCGGTGCAACCATAGCTGTCCGTGGCACTGATCGTGAAGCTGGCATTCTGATCGGTGGTGGGCGTGCCGCTCATCACACCACCCGTGGTCAATGAAAGCCCCGCAGGCAGCGCACCACTCGTCACCGAGAAGCTGTAAGGACCGTTGCCGCCACTGGCCGTGAAGGTTTGAGAGTAAGCCGTGCCCACGGTGCCGCGTGTGAGCGTGGCGGGATTGACAGTGATGGCGGGGCACACCGGCGTGAGAGTGTAAACTTTCGTCACCGGACATCCCAGCGCATCCGTGGCGCGGATGCTGAAGGTGGTCCCGGTCGTGTTCGTGGCGGTGCCGCTGATCACCGAGGCGTCCGGGTCGTAGCTGAGACCGGCGGGCAGCGTGCCGCTCACCAGCTCATAGACATACGGCGCGGAACCACCGGTGGCGATGACGGCCTGTGTGTAGGCGGTGCCCACGACCGGCACGGTCAGCGTGGCAGGCGTGATGGACATCGCGGGGCACACTTGAACCAGCACATCGGCACTGGCCTGGCAACCGAACTGGTCGGTCACACGCACGGTGACGGTCACCCCGGCGTCGTTTTTCGTCGTCGGCGTGCCACTGATGACGCCGCCGCTGCTCAGCGTGAGTCCGGCCGGCAGCGTGCCAGACAGCAACGACCAAGAATAAGGCGCGGTGCCACCGGTGACCGTGACACTCTGTGAGTAGGCGCTGCCCACCACGGCCTGCGGCATCGTGGCGGGAGAAATCGTCAGCGTGGGGCAGTTGGGCGCGATGGTGTAGCTGCGGGAGCCCACGCACGCGTTCGCATCGGTGGCCATGACGGTGATCGTTTGAGAGACGAGCGAGGTGGCGGTGCCGGTGATGGCCCCGGTGCTCGTGTTGAAGCTCAAGCCGGATGGCAGCGTGCCCGCCGTGATCGAATAGGTGTAAGGAGTGGCTCCACCGCTGGCCGCCACGCTGGCATTATAGCTCTGGCCGACGACCGGATTCGCCACAAAGCCGGGCAGTGTGATCACCGGGCAGATGCGCAGGGTGTAGGAACGGGTGCCGAGGCAGTTAAAGGCATCACGAGCCTGCACGGTGATGGTGCTGCCGGCACCGTTGGAGACCGTGGGCGTGCCGCTGAGCAAGCCGGCGTTCGTGAGAGTCAATCCGGCAGGCAGCGTGCCGCTGATGATGGTGAACTGATACGGCCCATTGCCACCAGCCGCCGTGAAGGTCGTCGAGGGATACACCACGCCCACCTGGCCGACCGCGAGGTTCGCAGGCGAAACGGTGATCGGCGGGCAGCTCATGCCCAGCGTGTAGTTGCGAGTGCCGGGGCAGCCATTGGCATCTGTGGCGGTGATGGTGACGGTGGTGCTGATCTCGACGTTTGGCGTGCCGGTGATCGCACCCGTCGTGCCGTTCAGGGTGAGGCCGCCTGGCAGCGTGCCGGTGGTGACCGCATACGTGTAGGGACCCGTGCCGCCACTAGCGGTGACGGATTGCGAGTAAGGCGTGCCCACCGTGCCGGTCAGTGTGATCGCGGCCAGATTCACCACCGGGCAGATCTTGATCGGATAGATGCGGGTGCCGGTGCAGCCGTAGTTGTCCGTGGCTCTCACGGTGATGCTCGTGCCGGCTCCATTCGCCGCCGTCGGCGTGCCGCTGATGACGCCGGTGCTGCTGTTCAAGGTCAGCCCGGCAGGCAGTGTGCCCGCAGTCACGGCGAACGTGTAAGGCGAGGAACCACCGGTGGCCGAAACCGTCTGCGAGTAAGCCGCGCCCACCGTGCCAACCGCCAGCGAGGCAGGGTTCACCGTGATGGTGGGGCACACCGGAGCGATCGTGTAGCCGCGGGTGCCCGTGCAACCATTCGCATCAACCACATTGACCGTGAAGCTCTGTGAGGCGGTGTTCACTGGTGTGCCGCTGACGACGCCGGTGGAGGTGTTCAGGCTCAACCCGGTGGGCAGCGTGCCCGCGGTGATCGAGTAAACATACGGCGACTGGCCTGCGGCAGGAGCCAGCGAAGCGCTGAAGGCCGATCCGATCGTCGCCGTGGCACTGATGGGTTGCGGCGTGAGCACCGGGCAGATTTGCAGCGAGACGTTCAGCGTGCCCGTGCAGCCATTGGAATCTGTGACACGCACCGAAAGCGGCGTGGCGGGCGAGGCGGAGGCCGTCGGCGTGCCGGAGAGCACTCCCGTGGTCGCGTTCAGCGTCAAACCAGTCGGCAGCGTGCCGCTCGTGATGGTCCAGGCGCTGTAAGGAGCAATGCCGCCGCTCGCCGTGAAGGTCTGCGAGTAGGACGAGCCCACCAGACCGACCGGAAGCAGCGTCGGAGAAATCGTGATCACCGGGCAGATGGGCGTGATCGTGTAGCTGCGGGTGCCCGGGCAGCCGTTCGCATCCGTGGCGGTGACGGTGAAGGTCTGCGACGTCACACTTGTCGGCGAGCCCGTGATGGCACCGGTGGTCGTGTTGAGCGTCAAACCGGCCGGAAGGCTGCCCGTGGTCACCGCATAGGTGTAAGGCGAGACACCGCCGCTGGCGGCCACGCTTTGATTGTAGCTGCTGCCCACCGCCGGGCTCGTGGAGGTCAAAGCGGGCAACGAGAGCACCGGGCAGATTCTCAACGTGATGACACGCGTGGCCGTGCAGCCGTTGTTATCGGCCACCTGGAAGGTCAGCGAGACACCAGCTCCGTTCGCGGTGGTCGGCGTGCCGCTGAGCACCCCGGTGCTGGCGTTGAGGCTGAGGCCAGCCGGCAGAGTGCCACTGGTGACCGAGTAGGTGTAAGGAGTGACTCCGCCGCTCGTGCTGAAGGTCTGCGAGTAAGCCGTGCCCACCGTGCCGAACGGCAGCGTGGACGGAAGCAATGTGATAACCGGGCAAACAGGCGTCAGCGTGTAGGCACGGGCCCCCGGGCAGCCGTTCGCATCCGTGGCGGTGATGGTGAAGGTCTGGCTGGTGGTGCTTGTCGGCGTGCCCGTGACGGCTCCGGTGCTCGTGTTGAGGGTTAGGCCATTCGGCAGCACGCCGCTCGTCACCGCATAAGTGTATGGTGCGGTGCCGCCCGAGGCCGCGGCGCTGGATGAATAGGCCGCGTTCACCGTCGTGCCGGTGTTCAGCGCCGCCAGCGTGATGACCGGGCAGATTTGCAGCGTGACCACCTGCGTGCCCTGGCAGCCAAAATTATCCGTCGCACGAATCGTGAGGCTCGTGGCAGGTGAGGCGGAAGCCGTCGGCGTGCCGCTGATAACACCTGCCGTGCTGATCGCGAGTCCAGCGGGCAGCGTGCCGGCCGTGATGGCAAAGGAGTAAGGTGAGGTGCCGCCGCTCGCGGAAAGCGTCTGCGAGTAAGCCACGCCCACCGTGCCACGCGTGAGGCTGGCCGGAGTGATCGAGATCGTCGGGCAGACAGGAGCCAGCGTGTAGCTACGAACACCAGCGCAAGCATTCGCATCCGTGGCGGTGATCGTGAAGGTCTGGCTCGTCGTGTTGGTCGGCGCACCATTGATGGAACCCGTGGCCGTGTTCAGGCTCAGGCCGGCTGGAAGCACTCCCGCGCTCACCGAATAGACATACGGAGCCGCACCGCCGCTGGCGGCCACGCTGGCCGTGTAGTTCGTGCCCACGGTGATCGAGGTGGCGATGGCCGGCAGTGTGATCACCGGGCAGATCTTGATCGTGTAAGCACGCGTGCCGGGGCAGTTGAAGGCATCGAGAGCCTGCACCGTGATGGCCGAGCCCGAGCCATTTGAGGCGGTCGGCGTGCCGCTGAGCACACCGGCGGTCGTCAGCGTCAATCCAGCCGGCAGCGTGCCGCTGATAATGCTGAACTGATACGGCGCGGTGCCGCCGGTGGCCGTCAATGTGGTGCTCGTGTAAGCCGTGCCCACGAGACCATTCGACAGCGTGGCCGGATTGATCGTGATCGGCGGGCAGCTCATTGCCAGCGTGTAAGTGCGTGAGGCCGGGCAGCCATTCGCATCGGTGGCGGTCAGGGTGATCGTCGCGCTGATTTCCACATTCGGCGTGCCGGTGATGGCGCCGGTGCTTGTGTTGAGCGTGAGGCCGCCCGGAAGCGTGCCGCTCGTCACCGCATAGGTGTAAGGAGCCACCCCACCCGATGCGGTGGCGGTTTGTGAGAAGGCCGTGCCCACCGTGCCGGTGGTGGTGATCGCGGGCAGTGAGATCAGCGGGCAGATCTTCAGTGTGTAAGCACGCGGAGCCTGGCAGCCATAGGTGTCGGTCGCCGTGATGGCCACGCTGGTGCCAGCACCGTTCGCCGTCGTCGGCGTGCCGCTGATCACACCTGCCGTTGTCATCGTCAGGCCTGCGGGCAAGGCACCCGCAGTGATCGCATAGGTATAAGGCGCGGTGCCACCAGCGCCGGAGAGCGTCTGCGAGTAAGCCACGCCCACCGTGCCATTCGGCAGTGTGGCCGGATTGACTGTGATGGTGGGGCAAACGGGAGCCAGCGTGTAGCTGCGGGAGCCGGCGCATCCATTCGCATCCGTGGCGGAGATGGTGAAGGTGCGGCTGGTGGTGCTCGTGGGTGTGCCGGAGAGCACGCCAGTGCTTGTGTTCAGGCTGAGACCGGCGGGCAGCGTGCCGGAGGCGATGCCAAACACATACGGGGTCACACCATTCGAGGGCGTGATCGTCTGCGAATAGGCCGTGCCGACGGTGATCGTCGTCGAGATGGCCGCCAGCGAGACCACCGGGCAGATGCGCACATTGAGCACCTTCGTGCCGGAGCAGCCGTAGGCATCCGTGGCACGGAAGGTGATGTTCACGCCCGTGTTGTTGCCAGCCGTCGGCGTGCCGCTGATGACACCGGTGGTGCTGTTGAGTGTCAAACCAGGAGGCAAGGTGCCGCTGGCGATGCTGAAGGTGCGAGGAGCCGTGCCACCGGTGGCAGTCAGCGTCTGCGAGTAGCTAGTGCCTGCCAGTCCGGTGGCGAGCAGCACATTCGTGATCGTCACGGTGGGGCAAACGGGCGTCACCGTGTAGCTGCGGCTTGTGGAGCAGCCGTTCAAATCCGTGACGCCAATGGTGAAGGTCGCCGCGGCATTCGAGGTGGGCAGGCCGCTGATGATGCCATCGGTGGTCAGCGTGAGCCCGGCAGGCAGGGTGCCGGTCGTGAGGCTGTAGAGATAGGGCGAGCGACCACCGGTGACGCTCAGCGTTTGCAAGTAGCTGCTGCCCACAGTGCCGTTTGGCAGCGTGGCCGGGCTGATGGTGAGCACCGGGCATTGCAGCGTTAGCGTGTAGTTTTGCATTCCGGCGCAGCCCTTGGCATCCACCACCTGCACGGTGAAGGTGAACACACCGACCTCGACCGGCGTGCCACTGAGCACACCAGCGCTGCTGAAGCTCACGCCATCCGGCAGCACGCCATTGGCGAGGCTCCACACATACGGTGCAGTGCCTCCAGTTGCTGTCAGCGTCTGCGAGTAGGCCGTGTCCTGCGTGCCGGAAGGCAGCGTGGTCGGCGAAATGGTGATCGTCGGGCAGTCACGCAGGCCGAAGTCGATCGTCTTTTCATAGCTGCCGCCGCCGCTGGTGCCGGGCTCCGTGGCCGCGTTCAATCCAAACTGGATCGAGTTCACCGCCGTACCCTTCATGCCAGGCTGCGAGCCGTTGTTGTCGTTGTCTGTACCGTCATCGAGCGTGAACGTGATGCCGGAGGCCAGCGAGACATTGCCCGGCGGGAATGGAAGCCGCACGCGATAGTTACCGGAGGCGTTTCCAAGACCAAAGATGTAAGCACCATTTTCGTCGGTTTGCGTGGTCATCACCACCGCGCCGGTGCTGGCATTGAGAAGCTCCACCTGCACACCGCCGACGCCGAGTTCACCCGTCGCGAAGTCGTAGCGGCCATCGTTGTCGAGGTCGTTCCAGATCACATCACCCACGGCGAGGCCGGTGGTGAGGCCGAAGTCCACGGAGAACTCGGTGTTCGCATCCGTGTCACCATCATCGATGGGCTCGGTGCCGGTCTTCAGCGTCAAAACAGGGCTGTAGATCAGCGTGCCCGCACCGCCGGGCTGACGGCCGTTGTTGTCATTGTTCACGCCGTCGTCATTGAGGTTCGGAGCACCGGAGGTCAGCGGCAGCGCACCGGTCGGCGTGACGGTGACGTAGTATTTGCCATCGGCCAGCGGGCTGAAGACATAGCTGCCAGCGCTCGTCGTGGTGATGCTCGGCATCGTCTCATAGTCGGCGTCATCGCCTGTGCCGCCGATCTCACCATCGGCACCGGTGTGGTAGAGGCGCAGCACCACGCCGCTCACGCCGGACTCGCCCACTTCCTTGAGGCCGTTGGCGTTCACATCATTCCAGACGGCGTTACCCAGGCAGAGACGCTCGCCAACCGGTGGCAGCGTTTGGAACAGCAGGCTGTCCTCGAAGCCGAAGGGGTTGTTGCCATACACACCAATCGACAGACCGTCCGCGGAGATGCCGTCGCCGCCGTTGTAGAGGTTCCAGCCGGCGTAGTTGATGTCCGTGGCCACATGGCCGTCGTTGCGCAGCACGTTCATCATCGTCGTGTAGCTCGCCGTGGGTGAATCCCACATCACGGCAAAGCTGGCGGTGCTGTTGTAGATGGTGCCGATCACACGACCGGTGTCAGCGATGGCACCCACGATGCCGCCGAGCGTGTCCGCCGTGGCGCGGGGAAGGTTCTGCCGTGTGCTCGTCAGCGTGTCATAGACAAACGGAACCGGCACACCGGCCGTTGTCTCCGCCGTGCCGATGTAGCGGCCGTTCGGGCTCACTTTGCCGCCTTTGAGTTTGCCGGTGAAAGTGGTCACCACGGTGCCCCAGCCATCCTGCACATTGCCACGGCGGATCTGGCCCTGGCCGCTCGAATTGATCACGAGAAGCACCGTGCCATCCTCAGAGGCATCCAGCACCTCACGCAGGCCGGTGATGGCCGTCCAGGTGCGGCTGCTCAGCGTCCAGTAACCACCCTGCGCCGTCGTGGCTCCCGCCGGACCATCCGGATCGACGGTGCCGAAGGCATACAAGTTGTCGCCGGTGATGGCGGTCGGCGTGGCGCTGATGCTCGGATTGGCATCAAACGGCGTCTGCAGGCGCTGCGTGGTGCCCGCGGTGCGGTTGTGATACCAGGCGATGATGTTCGCGTTGGCACCATTGGTCCATTTCTCATGGCCGACGACGTTTCCATCGTCATTCACATCATTGCCCATCGCATACGGATTCGTCGGGGTGACCTTGGTGATGTCCGCGAACACATTGGTCAGCGTGTTCATCACGAAACCGCGGGTGGTGGTGCCAAAACGCACGCCGGTGATCCAGCGGCCGTTGGGTGACATGGCCATGATGCACTGTGCTTGATTGAAGCCCTGGCCGCCGAGCACATCCTTGCCGATGCGGGTCACCGAATACAGCGAGCCCAGCGTGAGGCTGCGGGTGCTGGGGCAGATGGCCGCGACCGGCGGCAGGGTGCTGGCGAGGTAGCCGAAGTTCAGATTGAGGTTCTGCGAGCCGTTCGTGATCGTGCTGCTGGCGATGCCATCGAGCGGAGCCTGCGGGTCGGCGGTGACGGTGGCTCCCACCATGGTGGTGAGGGAGGCCGTGTTGATCTTGAGGACGTAGGTGCCGTTGGCGAGGCCGCTGAAGCGATAGCTGGCATCCGCTCCCACGGTGCGGCTGTCGAGGAAGGTGGCGCCGGTGCTGTCAAACAGCTCCACCACGGCTCCGAGCACCGCGCCCTCGCCGCCATCACGACCGCCATTGCCGTTCGAATCGGCGAAAACCGCCCCGCCGAGTGCTCCGGCATAGGCGCGGCCGAAATTGAGGTTCGCCAGCTCCCAGCCGCCCTGGATCACCGCGTCGAGCGTGGTTGCCGTGGTGTTCTGCGTCATGCCGGAGGGGAAGTCCGGATCGCTCGTGTTGAAGGTGATCGTGTAGGTGCCCGCGGGCACAAGGAAGGCGTATTCACCGCTGGCATCCGTCACGGTCGTGCGGCTCACCGCCGTGCCGCCGGTGCTGGTGCCCACGAGGGAGATGTTGATGTTGGGAATGCCGGCCTCCGTGGTGTCGCGCACGGTGCTGAAGTTCGCGTCATTGAAGACATAACCTTCCAGCGCTCCCAGCTCGGCAAAGCCAAAGTCCGCCGTGGTCAGCGCCTGGGCCGCAACGAGCGTCACGGCGATCTCCTCGCCGGTGGTGGGCAGCATGGTATTGAACAACCCGGCATTGGGACTGCCCGCCGGAGCGGGCACATGCTGCTCATCCACACGCACCACATACTCGCCCGCAGGCAGGTTGCCGATGCTGTAAATGCCGCTGGCATCGGTGAAGGCGATCCCGGCCTCGGTTTCATCCGCGTCCACCTCATCGTTGTTGTTGTCATCGCGGTAAACGCTCACTCGCACATTCGGGATGCCGCTCTCGCCCGCGTCTCTCACGCCGTCCGCGTCGGTATCGTAGAAAACGAGGTCGCCGACGCTGCCGGTGTGATTGAAGCCGTAGTTCACATTCGTGCGCATTTGCAGCGCCGCGAGCGTCACCGCCCGCACCGCATTGCCGCCGCTCACATAATCCATGCCGGCAGGCACCGTGCTCTCGACGACATCGACGAGGTAGGCACCGGGGCTCAGGCTTTCGAAAACATAGAAGCCGTTTTCCGCCGTCACCGCGCCACGGACGAGCAGATCACCGCCGTCGAGCGTGCCGCTGCTGTTCACATCGCGGTAAAGCTGCACGCTCACATCCTTGATGGGCAGTTCATCATCGCTGTAGATGCCGTTCTCATCTCCGTCGGTGAAGACAAAGCCGCCCAGAGTGGCGGGATTCGTCGTCGCTGCGGTGAAGACTCCGAAGTCCGCGTCATCAATGGCCGAACTGTTCGAGGCCAGGGTGCGCTGAAGCGTGGGCGAGGTCGTCATGACCCAGTTCGCCGGGATGGTGCTCAAATCGACCGTCACATTCCACGGCGTGCCACCATTCGCAGTGAGACCGAAGACGCGATACGCACCTGCGCCATCCGTGACGGCCTCCTTGGTGGTCGAGCCGCTGCTGACGATGATGCGCACGCCAGCCACGCCGGTTTCGCCCGCGTCTCGCACGCCGTTGGCGTTCGCATCCGCAAAGACAAGGTCACCAATGCTTCCGGTGAGACCCGTTTGAACGAGATTCGACGGCGTGGGAGGGATCACCACCGGGCTTACTGGGCTGGCGATGGCCTCAAAGTCCGTGTAGGCAGGGAAGGTAGTCGTCGGCGAGACCTGGAGCGTGCAGCGGGCATTGGTGGTGTTGACGGTCCACAAGCGGTTCATCGTGGTGTCAGCCACCCACTCGGTGATCGTCTTCATCGCGAAGGTGGGACCGGACCAGCGCAGGCGGGCTTCGGCGTAGCCGCTGCCTTCATAGTATTCCATGCGAACCGGCACGGTGACACCGGCGGTCAAGGCCACCGTGGCCGAATAGGTGGTGGCCGCTTGCACTTTCCACTGATCGATGACGAGGACGTTGTTCACCCACAGGCGCACGCCGTCATCGGCGACGACTTGGAAGGTGTGATTGCCGGTGCTGGTGGGGCGCAGCGAGCCATCCCAGCGGGCGGAGAAGTTATCCACCGGCACACTGGCGCTCGGGCTGCCGGTGGTCCAACCGTTGTCGATGCTGGTTTCTCCGCGGCTGAGCACCAGCGAGCCAAAACTGGTGCCGGAGTAGTAGTTCGCCGTCAGCGCCGAGGTGGTGGTGCTGCCACTGCCGGTGGAGACACGCAGCGTGCCTTTGTCATCAAAGGACATGCCCTGCACATTGGTGACGTAGCTGGTCGTGGCCCCGATGGTGAAGCGTCCCACGCTGGTGACAGCCCCGGTGGCCTTGTCGATGGTCACCAGACGGTCCAGATCATCAATCGCGGCGGTCGAATCATTCGCCGTGCCATACAGCACGCCTGTGACAGGGTCGAAGGCGAGGTCGTCGATGTTATACAGCGGCGTGGAGAGCGTGTTGGTGGCAATGGTGATGTAGTCCACACCGGTGCCGAAGGCGTCGTCGATGTGCAGGCCGGTTTCGGGATCAATTTGGAAGAGGCAGTCGAGCAGGGTGTTGCCCGCCGTGGCATCCTCGCGGCGATGAACGGCGAAGATCGTGCCACTTTCCGGGTCGAAGGCCATGCCGCGAATGTCCGCCACGGTGATGCTGCCGAGCGATCCATTGAGCGGATTGGCCGCGCCGACGCAGCGACCGAGGGCGGTCATGACGCTGGGCGCTGGAGTACCGGTGAGCTCCACGGCATCGATTTCCTCGTAGTCGGCCTTTGCCGTGCGGATGATGACCTCATCGACCAGGTAGCTCGTCTTCGGGAAGGTGAAGGTGTAGTAGCCGGGTGCCACGGTGGTGTCCGCGGGGATGGACATCACATGCACGGTGCCGTTCGGCTCCACCAGCTCGATGCCGGTGACAAAGGGTGCGCGATAAGTCTCACGCACACGCACGGAGGTGGCATAGACCGGCGTGGTGAAGCCGAGATGCAGATACTCTGGCGTGCTGGCATTCGTAGCGGGTGCCCAGGCTGTTGCTAAATCTCCAGCAGTCATTGTGTTGGGTGCACCGAGGGCCTGTGCAGCCGAGTTGTCTCCCGTGCTCCACTGGCTGCTGAAGCCCACCACGCTCGATGCCCACTGGCTGATCGGCGCGGGATTGCTCGTGACCGTGTTCACGATGATGCGGTCGGCTCCGGAGCCGATGGTCGAATCGAGATCCACGCCGTAAAGCACGCTGCTGTCGAGATTCAGAGCGAGCGCCCGCAGTTGAGTCGTGCCGGTGGCGCCCGCGTCCGTCACGGTGGTGCCCGTGATCTTCAGCAAGCGGTCTCCGGTGCCGCCGCTGGTGGTGTTCGCCACCGCGTAGGTGCCGCGGAACTCGTTCGTCTGGATGCTGGCGATGTTGTCGATGTTGTCCCGTCCGCTGCCGCTGTTCACACTGACGATGAAGGTCAGCGGACGGGTGACGAGCACGCTGTTCGAACTGGATGCAGGCAGCGTCGTGGCTCCGGCGGTGAAGGCGTTATTCGAGAAAATGACGCTACCAGGTCCGGTGGAGGCCGCGTTCAACCGATAGGTCCAGGTGAAGGTGAGCGAGCCGCCTGCGGGGATCGTGCCGGAGGCGGGCGTGGGACCGCTGAGCAGCGTGGCGGTGGCTCCACCGGCCGTCGTCACCGTCAAGGCGGGCGCGGTGACGCCGCTGATGGTGGTTTCACTCGATCCGACGGTCATCTGGATGGTGGCCGTGCCGCCATCGGTGACGAGCGTGTTGCAGGCGATGAGCTCAGTGGTGATTTCCGAGGGCACTGGCGCACCAAACTCAACAAGAGATCCACCAGAATGGATGGCCAAGGGCAGCGAGGTGAGCGTGGTCCACGTGTTCGACTGCGTGCTGTAACGCCAGAAGGCCGTGCTGTTGTCGCCACGCAGGGCGTAGAGCGAGGCACCGCCAAAGGCGAGAGCGCCACCTTCCTTCACCGTGCCCGGCGCGGAGGTCATGCGCGCCCAGGTGTTTGTGGCGATGTTGTAGCGGTAAAAGCTCGTCGAGTCGTTTCCGCGGAAGGCATAGATGCTCGTGCCGTCGTACATGAGCGAGCCGCCCGTGCTGATGCCATCCAGCGTGTCCGTGAGGCGCGTCCAGGTGTTTGCGGCGACGTTGTAGCGGTAGAAGGATTTGGAGCCACCGCCACGTATGGCGTAGAGGTTCGTCTTGTCCGTGGTCATCGCGCCGCCGCTGTCCACGTTTCCACCAGGGAAGCTCGTGAGCGTGCTCCAGGTGTTCGTGCTGATAGTGTAGCGGTAGAAGCTAGTCGTTCCATCGCCACGCAGGAGGTAGATGTATGGGGCGAGATAAACGAGACGATTGCCGCTCTTCTCGAGGTTGCCGGGGACGTTGGCAAGCGTGGTCCAGGTGTTGGATGCCACGTTGTAGCGCCAGAAGGCGGTCGTGTTGTCGCCACGGGTGGCATAAATGCTGACGCCGTCCGAGCAGAGCATGCCGCCATCCTTCACGGTGCCTGGGGCGGATGCTTTCGCCGTCCATGCCATCGTATTGGAATCGTAGTTCCAGAAGGTCGTCGTGTCATTCCCGCGGAAGGCGAAGAGGCTGAGGTTGGTGACCACTGTTCCGGGCAGGGCGGCCTGCGTGGTGCCGAGATTCCAGGTCACCATGCCATTGCTGTGCGTGCCACCTTGACCAGCGCTCACAAAGGTGGAGCCCGCGGGCACGCTGTCGGTGATCGTGAGGCCGCCGAGGAACTCGCAGCCGGGATAGGTGGGTGTGATCGTGTAGGTGATCTGGTCTCCGGCCACGGCGGAGGTGCGGTTCACGGCTTTGGTGAGCAGGCGGGAGAAGGCAAAATCATTGCCCGTGCTGTTCTGGCCTGCGGAGATCGTGACGGTGAGCAGTTCGCTGCTGATGGTGTAGCCCGGCGGCACCTCGGGAGAGGCAGGATCGCATTCGAGCAGGTAGTCTCCCGCCCCGAGGTTGGTGAAGGAGAACGCTCCAGCCGTGTTGGTGCGCTGCGTGGCGATCAGCTCATCAGGGTCTGGGTAGTTGTCACCATCGGCGTCCGCATACAAGGACACGGCAAAATTCGCGATCGGCGTCTCGCCGACGTTCATGACACCATCGACATTCGCAGCGAGGAAGGCTATGCCTGAGATGCTGCCTGGAACCTGACGCCAGAAGCCGAAATGGGCCTTCGCGTAAGTGCCCACGAGATCCGAAACGCGATGCGGATCGGCTGTTGTGATCGAGAAAGGTGTGCCACCCAGGCCGGTGGCGATGTCTGCATCCGCCTGATCCACATCGACGAGGTAGTCGAGCGTGAGTGTGAGGTTCGAGAAGCTGTAAGAGCCATCCGCAGCGCTGGCGGTCGTGCCGACAAGGGCATCCGTGGCCGTTTCCAATGTCCCGTTGCCATTCGTGTCGCGATACAACCGCACGGTCACATTCGGCAATCCCGCCTCGCTGGCCTGGAACACGCCATCCTTGCCTTCATCGTTGAAAATCGTGCCTTGGATCACACCAGTGCCGCCGGGGCGATAACCGAAGTCCACATTGAGCTTCTGCTCATTGTTGGAGATCGTGACAGTGGCCTGGTTGGCCGTGGCAATGCCATCAAGGTCGTAAGTGGCCGTGTGGTTCGCCGGTGGTGTGACTCGCACGATATAGGTGCCGCCTTGAAGACCGGCGAAATCGTATTTGCCATCCGCTCCGGTGGTGGAGTTCTTCAGCAGAGTGGTGCCGTTGCTGGCGAAAAGTTGAACCTGCACGCCCGGCAGCGCCTCATCCTCGGCATCCATGACGCCATCCGCATCCCAATCACGGAAGACAAGGTCACCAATGCGTGCACCGCCGACCGTCACGGGAGCGAGGGCACCGGTGGACATCACCTTGCCGCTATTCTCATAGGTGAACTGGTTCGTGTAGGTGCCCGCTGGCTGCGTGCTGCTGATACGGCATTTGAAGGTGATCGCCAGCGTCTTCCCGGCATCAATGCCTGCGCGGACGGTGAAGACCGGCTTCGCGGTGTTGCTGGCATCGACCGTGACCGCCGAGGTGGGCGATGTGCCAATCTTGGTGGACACGAGACTGTCGTAGGTGAAGCCGACGGGCAGGTTTTCCGTGATGACGAGCGGGATGGCGTTCGGGCACGGACCGTCATTGAGCATCGTCAGCGTGTAGGTCACGAGATCGCCCGGATTGGCGATGGAGGGAGCGACGGTCTTGTCCGGATAAAGCAACGCGTTCGTGCCTACCTCGATGGTGTCCGTGTTGCAGGAGCGGGGCGCCTGGTCGCTCGTGGCGCAGATCGTGTTGGTCTTTACCCCGCTGCCGCTAGCACGCACGGTCATCGTGATGCTGCGCACGGTATTCGGCTGCACGGTGCCGATGCTCCAACGCAGCGGGCTGGTGGTGTTCGGAGCAGGTGTGGCGCTGACGTAATCGATGCCGGAGGGCAGCGTGTCCTCCAGCACCACATTGGTGAGAGCGCTGTTGCCGAAGGTGGTGAACCAGATCGTGTAAGTGAAGACCTCGCCGGGCTGCACGAGGCTCCTGGATGCCTGCTTGAAGACCATCGGCTTGCTCGTGAGCGACACCGGGGTGTTCTCATAATAGCGCCAGAGGTGGTCTTTGTTCGTGTACTCGCCGCCGGCGTCACCGCCGAAGGTGTCCGCGTAGCTTTGCAGGAAGCCCTGGCTGTCGAAAGGCGAATTGGGCTGGCCGGGGCCGACGTTGATCTTGAGCTGGATGCGGGCGTATTCCGGACGGAAGAGTTCGATATTCCCCCAGGCCATGCGGATGGCCTTCGGGCTCGTCGTGTCCGACCAGCTCGTGGTGGCGGGAAGAGGATTCGAGGGGCTCAAATCCCAGCCGATCTGGCTTGCATCCACGCCGACGAGTCCCAGCGCCGTGCTGCGCAGGCCCGCCTGGTCCTTCGCGATCATGCTGCCCGGATACTTGATGCGCTTCCACGGCCCCACATTGCGCGAGGCATTGCGCATCCGCGCCGGATCACTCGGATTCGCCCGCCAGTAGGTGTAGTCAAAGTGCCAGGCGTAACCGCTTTCCGGACCCGCCACGCCGCTGCCCATGCCCCAGGGCGTGTTGCCACGGCCATCGGGATCGAGAATCGGCGCGATCGGCGATTTGATGCCGAAGCCGATGAGCTGCTCCGCGTCCCAGCGAGTGGTGGGCGTGATCACGTCGCCGGAATTGTTGGTGAGGACGTTGTCAGCCGTGCCCGTGTTGCCATCCAGGCCGCCGGTGGTCACCCAGCTCTGCCAGACCGTCTTCGGATCGGTGGAATAGAAGATGCCGGTGTCCGAATACACGCCCGCCATGGTGCCGCGCATCAATCCAGTGCTCGAATCGACCACGAAACCCTTCTGCCCGATGATGTTCGGCCCGAGTTCGAGGCCTTTCAGCCCCGTCTGCGCCTTCGCACCCACCGAACCATCGCCTAGAGCCAGCAGCGACTGCCCTTTCATGGCGATCGGCACAAATTTCCCGGTGCCGTCGATGCGCCCGTATTGCGCCCCGACGACCTGCGTGCCCACTGGAACGAAGAAAGTCGAGTAGCCACCCGCCCCTGTCGGCGTGCCCACGGAAGGTGTCGCCTTCATGATGAGACCCACCACATCCCCCGTCTGAATCAGCGCCTGTCCAGCCGCCTGCCGTGTCTTCATCCGCGCCAGCGTGGCTTCATCAAAACCAATGTAGTCGGCTCTCTGATTGAGGTTATGCGCACTCGTCGAGCCCAGTAAAATCAAGCCTCCCAGTGCCATGACCACTTTCCGGCCCAGGCGCAAAATCCCACCCGCCCACGCAGCCGCGCGGGCACTCATCGCAGGCTTGTTTCGTGCCGTGGGAGGCGACAAAACGGAGCTGATGTGTGCTGGAAGGGATTCCATCAAATTTTGGGATTAAAGCGAGTTTAGCCATACTGATTATAATTTCAATATAAAGTGTCGAGATATTCAAGATTTCTTAAATAATTGGGATTTCACGATGATTTTGGTCGTTTTGGCGATCACATCCGCCCGTCGTGGCCTCCTTTCGCCAAAAAAGAAGGGCACCGGGGATGCCGGTGCCCTTCCAAGCTGCCTAAAAGCCGTTTCGGACTACTCAAGGAAGTTCTTCAGCGGCGTGCTGCCGTTCTTGCCAGTGGCTGGCAGGAGCATCAGCGAGTCACGGGCACGGCCAAAGCCATCATTGAAAACGGTGGACTCATTCCCGAGGTGACCGTTCGGGATGTAGAGTTCTGGGTGATCGAATGGAGCACAGCGACGGCGCACACGCTCATCCGTGAGAGACTTCATGAAGGCCACAAGGGCGTTCTTGTCCGCATCGGAAAGGCCAAGGCGCTCCACATCCGGATCGAGATCGGCGATGTTTTGATCGTGGAAGTCCCCGCCACGGTTGTAGAAGTCCACCACCTCCCGCAGCGTGCGCTGGCCGCCGTTATGGAAGTAGGGGGCAGTGAGCTCAATGTTACGCAGGCCGGGTGTTTTGAAGGCCCCGTTGGCAGCCACGCGATTGCCGGCCTTTGGCTTCTCGTTCGGGTCCACCCCGATGAGCTTTTTGAAGGCCTTGTCGCCAAAATCACGCGCCAGACGCGACTCCGACAGCGGGAAGCCAAACGGATCTTTTCCTCCCACGCCCACGTCCTCCAGCGTGGGACGCACGCCGATGTTGTAGAAGCCGTTGTCGTAGAAGGCCTTGCCGCCGTCTCCCATGATCATGTTCTCAATGCGCTCATTTTTGATGTGATGCACCGTCGCCTTGGTGAACTCGGCCCCGCCATGGCAGTTGGCGCATTTGGCGCTGCCAAAGAAAAGGTCCAAGCCACGCTTCTGCTGGGACGTGAGGGCGTTCGTCTTGCCTTCAGCATAGTCGTCAAAGGGTGTCTGGTCGGAAACCAGCGTGGCTTCATACATCTGGATGGCGAGACCGAAGTAGAGGCTGAAGTTCGTCTCCATGTGCGAGTAGTTTTTGATCATCAGCGCACCCTGCCACCATTCCGGTTTGAAGGCGGCACGGACCAGTTCCGCGTAGGTGGCGGTGCTCAGGCCTGGAAGAGGGCTCAGGCTGCGGCTGCCGAGCACGCTGTCGTCTTTATGAACACGCTGAAGTACCAGCGGGCGGCGGTTGAGCATCTTGCGGCCCAGATCCGGGAAGGTGCGGCCCATGGCCGACATCTCAAAATCACTCAAAGGCGGTCCCACGGCCTGCGAGGCAAGGCTGGAATTGTTCAGGTTGATCGCCACCTGCTTAAGGTCATTCGGTTTGCCAGCCTTCCAGACCTTCGCGCCCTGATCGCGCAGACCAAAAGGGTTCACACCATTGAAGCGATCCTGTGCACGACCATCCCAGAAGTTCCGCTGGTTGAAGACCGCGTTGATCACCGTCGGCGTGTTGCGAGGCTCCACCCGGCGGGTGTTGAGGCCCTGGACGTTGAAGACACTGTCCGGCACCACCTTGCGGTTCTCAAACAAGCCGCCCGAAGCCAGTCCGGTAAACTGCTCTAGGATCACGCCTTGGGACGAGGCCGCATCGTTCACGGAGGAGATCACTTTCGACTTCCGGTCGTTGATGTTCGACAGCTTGTGGAAGGGGAAATCGCCCTTCTGAAGCGTGCCGTTTGGCTTGCGCACCTGGAAGGTGAAATCGGGAGTCGGGTTCCCCTTGGCATCCACAATCAGCAAGCCGGGGCTCATCTGGTTCTTTGCTCGGTTGTCCGCCCCGGCGTGAAAATGGCACGAAGCGCAGGACGTGAGGCTGTCACTGCCCACCTGCATGTCCCAGAACAACGCCTTGCCCAGCATGATGGCGGCTTTTTTGTCCTTGATGAACTCATCCAGATTGGACGGTTCAGGAACCTTCCGCTTACGCAGGGATTCGGGTTTCGGGAGAGGCTCGGCAGCGGACGCCTGAGGCATGGAAGCCGTCGTGACAGCCATCCAGCCGCCAAGCATGAGTCGAAGGGCAGATTTGATTCTCATTTTTATGCTTTTTGCTTCGTTGATATTTCAATTTCCGCCAATCAGGCGTTAAAACAGTATCAATAGTAAAAACCATAATTGAAAGGCAGTGCTTGTAAGTCCTTTGTCATCAAGTCGCTGCTTGCAGCCGGAAGCCATCTTGCCCGGGCTTCCCCCACATAACAACGCGCCTCGATGGCATGACCATCGAGGCGCTTGAATGGGGTTGTCAGGCCTTGCCTACTTCCCACTCGTCCACTTCGCCGCGTTGATCAGAAGCTGCTGATACGGCTTCAAATCATGCGTGCGGGCATCGTGGCCGAGCGCGAGGCCCACCACGCGGGCTTTCGGGTGTTTCGTGATCCAGACGCTGGGGTGCGGCTTTTGGTATTTGTCGCTGTTGCTTGTTTCGGCGAGGACTTCGATGGCGGCGGTGCCTTCGGGGATCTTATCGGGCTCGGCGTTCACATAGTAGAGTTCGTCTTCGACGGTGAAGGTTTCTGGCACGCCAGCCATGACTTCATGACCTTTGACCTTCTTGACCTCAAACGGATGGATCTTGTCGTGGCCGCGGGCGCCGCCGCCGACGATTTGGGCGTTCAGCTCGGGCCAGCCGGCGAAGCCATACCAGGTTCCGGGGTGGAGCATGACGATGCCTTTGCCTGCGGCGGCGAAGTCGAAGAGGGCTTTGCGGTAGGCGGCGGTGTCGAAGAATTTGCGGTTCACGCTGATGATGGCGGCGTCGGCATTGGCGAGTTCAGCAGCGGCTTGGTCGCGGTCTTCGGTGTAGTGGACGGTGAAGCCGGCGGCTTTCAGCGTGGCGACATCGGTGGTGCCGAAGAAGTCTTTGAAGTTGTGCGAGGAACCGCCGCCGATGACGAGGAGCTTGGTTTTGCCTGCTTCCCATTGCACGGGCGCGGCAGGAACGAGCGGGCCATCGCCTTGGCCGCCTTCTTTGGGGCCGGTTTCGGGAGTGGTGCGGGCACTCTTGCCCGCATTGGGAGCGGCACCTTTGCGGGCAGGAGTGCCCGCATCACTTGGAGCCTTCGGCCCTTTCCCTTCGATATCCGCCGTGACGGCGATGATGACCGGCGGCGTTTTGTTCCCGGCGGGACTTTCGAGGATCAAAGTCTTCGCGACGGCTTTCTTCGTGAGTTCGAGCGTGAGGAGGCGTGGCTCCTGGCCATCGGCGAGGCCTTCGATGCCTTTGGAGCCGGGGACTTCGACGGGGCGAATGTAATCGCTGAAGTGGATGCCGTTGAGGAGGGTGAATTCCTCTTTCTCGCCGCCTTCATAGACGACGGTGGCTTTCAGCGCGGGAGCTTCGTCACGCACGGCGGGGAAACCCCAGCCGGAGACGCCACTGAGGAGTTGCAGACGCTTCGCGGCGACGTTGATGGCCACTTCGGCCTTCGCGGGGAAGGTCTGTGAGTGGTTGTCTTTGCCGGGGCCGCCTTTGAGGACGATCAAATTGCCGCCGGTGGAGCTTTTCGTGGGGTCCTGGATGAAGAAGGGCACGCCTTCGACCTTCACGTTGCCGAACTTCGTGAGCTTCACCTGGCCGCCGCGAGGATCAGCACTGGCGAAGAGGCCGTCGCGGCTGTCGGCGGTAAAGGCATCGGCGAGGTGGAGGATGCGGAACTGCTTCATCGCATCGCCGCAGATGTAGGCGAGGATGTCGCGCAAGGCATCCGGGCCGAGCGCATCAAGGCCTTCTGGCATGAGGCTGCGGCGGGTGTTTTCGCGCTTGTCGATGTCGCTCTTCAAAATCTCGCGCACACCGGCCTGCGTGGCGAGCGTGACGGTGGAGTTGTTTTCGCTGGTGATGACGCCGACGAGCACCTCGCCCTTCTTTGTGGTGATGTTGAAGGCCCAGAAGCTGGGATCGACCTCACGGTTCGGATCGACGATGTGCACAAGCAGCTCGGCGGGACCATGCGCGCCCATGCCATCAAGCGGCGGGCCGACGGCGACGCCGACATCACCCAGCTTGTGGCACACCGCGCACGCAGCGAAGAGCATTTTGCCCTGCGCGGCATTGCCGGGCTTTTCGACCTCCGGCGTGAGTTTGGCGATGATGGCATCCTTCGCGGCGTTGTTGACCTTGAAGAGATCATTCGCGCGTTTGGCGATCTGCTTGTTCGGATGCGAGCGGAGGCGTGCGACATCGCCGGGGGCGAAAAGCTCGCGCTTGAGCGTATCGGCCTTCACGGCATCGAGAAGGGCGTTGGTAGCTTCGGGGCGTTTGAGGATGGCTTCGAAGGCGGCGGCCTGTACTTCCCTGGGCAGCATCGCAAAGGCTCCCGCCAGGCTTTTGCCGGTTTCCGCGTCCAGATTCTCTCCCAAGGCCTGCACCAGCCGCAGTTTGAGTCCGTTGGAAAG
>JBKCXA010000339.1:0-3093 GCA_046316935.1 Prosthecobacter sp. | reverse complement strand
CTCATCCTCTGGGGCGGCGAGTTCGGACGCGGATCGAGCTACGACAACGAACCCTACAACGGTCGCGGACACAACGGCCGCGGTTACACCATGTGGATGGCCGGCGGCGGCGTGAAAGGCGGCTTCGCCTACGGCAGCACCAACGAAATGGGCGACACCGCCGAAACCGGCATCATCACCACCCACGACCTCCACGCCACCGTCCTCCATCTCCTCGGCATCAATCACGAACGCCTCACCTACCGCTACTCCGGCCGCAACTTCCGCCTCACCGACGTGCATGGCGAGGTGGCGAAGGACATTTTGGCGTAAAACATGTCAGCTTTTGAAACCCGAGGCGCCAAGGGGACAAGTTTCTGGAATCCGTGCAACTTGCACAACAATTCCGAACGAGATGGGTTAAACCGTCGTTTCACCGCCTCCCCATGACCTTCCCCCGCCTTTTCATCTCCCTGCTCTGCTGCAATCCCCTGCTCAGTCTGGCACAGCAGACTCCGGCTCCAGATGAAAATCCCTTGTTGAGCACCTCGGAGCTTTTTCCGACCGCCGAGGAGGAGGCGGCGATGCTCCCGCCAGGCACCGCGGCATCGGGCGGAGCCGCCGCACCGGTCGGCCCGGTGGACCCGGACCTGCCGCAGCCGTTTGATTTCAATGCGCTGACCGGCGTGGTGCAAAACTCGCCCTTCACCCGCATCGTGAATGTCTCCGACTCCCTGGTGCTCACCGGTGTGGCCTATGTGGACGGCAAGCCAGTGGTGACCATCTTCGACAAGGACAAGAAGGAATCTCTCGTCGTGACCGACCAGCCCAACCTGCGTGGCTGGACGCTGGTGGAGGCCAGCCGGGCCTCCGACATGACGCGTGCCTCGGCGAAAGTCAGCATCGGCGGTGAGCCGGTGAGCATCCGCTACGACGCAGCCGCTCTCACGCCCGACGCCATGAAGAAGGACAAGAAGGAGGGTAAAGATGGCAGGGATGGCGGCCCGCCTCCCGGCGGTGATAAATTCAATCGCGGCGGCCGTGGCCCGAGCGAGGAGGATCGCAAAAAGTATGAATCCCTCTCCGACGGGGCCAAGGAGAAGTTCCGCAACGGCATGCGGGAGATGTTCAGCAACGAGAAGTTCCGCAACGCCTCCGAGGAAGACCGCCGCAACGCCATCCGCAGCATGTTCGACAAGATCGAAAAGGAAGACAAGAAGCGCTAAAAACCGCGTTCACGCCGCACGCCTGCCTCATTCTCCGCCCCGTTCCCCTTTCACATGTCCCGCCCGCCCCTTTTTCCGCTTTTCCTGCTTTCGGCCTCCGGCCTTCTTTTCGCTCAAGACGCCCCCAAAGCACCGGCTGCACCTGCGGCCGCCGCAGGCGCACCGGCAGCCCCCGCCGCTCCAGCCGCAGCACCAGGAGCCCCCACTGGCGCTCCACCGGATGGAGCAGCGCCGATGACTCCTCCTGCTCCAGGCGGGTTCGGACCTCCAGGAGGCTTTGGTGCTGGTCGCGGAGGTTTTGGACGCCGCGGCGGCTTCGGCGGCCCGGGTGAAGGCGGTGCCACCGGCGAGGGCGAGTCCTTCCAGATCTCCGGCGAGGATGTGATGATGCAATTCGTCAATAATCCCGTCTCCGACATCCTCGCCATCTATGAAAGACTCACTGGCTTCACCCTGATCAAGGACACCAACATCTTCGAAGGTGCCACCATCAGCCTGGTGACGCCGAAACCGGTGCCGAAGGCGGAAGCCGTGAAGCTCATCGAAGCCTCCTTGCTGGCCAACGGCTACGCCATCATCTCCGAGCCTGGTGGGAAGAGCGCCAAAATCCTCCCCGCCCGCAATCAGAGCGCCAACGCGGTGCAGTTCTCCCATGGCGTGAGCTTTTACACCAGCCCGAAGGACATCCCTGACGGCGAGAGCATCGTGACCTACTTCATGAAGCTGGACAACCTGGCGCCGGAAGACGCGGCGGAGATGTTCAGCGGCCATGTGGGCCTGGGGGCCTACGGCCGCATCACTGCCGTCACCACGCCGCCCGGCCTTTTGATCACCGAGAGCGCCACGGTCGTGAAGCAGCTCATCTCCATCCGTGAAAGCATCGACCTCGCGGACACCGGCTCCTCGCTGGTGACCAAGTTCATTCCGGTGAAGTTTGGCGATGCCGCCACCATCGCCCAGATCATCCAGGCCACTCTCACGGCCCAGGCACAAGAAAAAGAATCCAAGGGCGTGAACACCATCCGTGGCAGTGCCGCCAGTGATGGACGCGGCGGAGACCGTGACCGGGGTAATAACAACGACAACAACTCCAACAACCGTCCCCCGCCACCCGTCATCATCAACGGCGTGCAGCAGCAGAACAGCAACGCGCAGTCTCCCCAGCCCAGCGCCCAAGTGGTGGCCGATACCCGCCTGAACCAGATCCTCGTGGTCGCCTCGCCTGCGGACTACACTTATGTCGCCAGCTTGATCGCGGAGTTCGACAAGCCGGTGGATGTCGAGCAGCCTTACGAGCGCCGTTTGAAGTATGCCGCCGCGCTCGATGTCCTCAGCGCCCTGACCGACCTCCTGCAGGACCCATCCGCCGGCACGGTGCAGCTTCCCGGCGGCGGCACCATCCAGCAGCAGCGCCAGCAAGCCCTCGCCAGCAACAACACCCAGCTCCTCGGAGGTAGGAACACCCAAAACACCCGTGGCGGACAGGTCGGCAGCACCAGTTCCGCCGCTGCGGCGACCTCGGACACCGCCACGACTGCCACCTCCACTGGCTCGCGGGCGGATGTGATCACTGGCCCCACCGTCGATAACGCGCCCGTTTCCGTCCTCGTGGGCAAAACACGTGTCATCGCCGATCCGATGGCCAATGCCATCATCGTCATCGGGCCGAAGGAGAGCGTGGACAAGGCCACCATGCTGCTCGACCGCCTCGATCAAAAGCCCTCGCAGGTCTATCTCTCCACCGTCATCGGCCAGCTCACGCTGACGGATGGCCTCACCTCCGGCGTGGATTACCTCTCCGGCCTCTCGCGGGCGGGTGATGGAGTGAATTTCTCCGCCACCGGCATCACCAACCGCACCGATCCGCTCGCCATCACCGGTGCTGGTC
>JBKCXA010000338.1:0-8756 GCA_046316935.1 Prosthecobacter sp. | reverse complement strand
CGCTGCCGGAGTCCGGCTTCGGATCGTAGGTGTCGATGTGAGACTGGCCGCCAGGCAGCCACACCATGATGATTGACTTGCGCTCGGACTTCGGCTTCGCGGCGTTTTCGGCACGCAGTTTGAGCAATGAAGGCCAGCTCATCGTCGCCATCCCGGTCAGGCCGAACTGCATGAAGCCGCGACGCGAGACCGGACCGGCGCAGCGAACAAGGGAAGGAGGCTGGATGATGGAGGACATGAGGGTGCCAAACCTACGCCTGATGCATGCGGCCTTTATCGGATGAAGAAAGCATTGCGCCCTTGCTGCCTCGCGTTATGAACAGGGCTCCCTTCATGGAAAAGAACACCAAAGCCATCCTGACCGACCTCCAGTCACTCGACACGGCGGCGCTGAAAGCGCGCTTGGGCGAGCTTCGGAGGTATCTTTGACGTCCCGAGACTACGCGATGAGCTGGCGATGCTCGAAGATCGCATGGGCGCGCCCGGATTCTGGGACAACGCCAACGCGGCGAAGAAGTCCATCGACCGCTCCAATGTGATCAAGAAGAAGATCCTCCCGCTCGAGCAGCTTGAGGGCCGGGCGAATGACTTCGACGGTCTCATTGAGCTCGCCAAAGAAGCGGGTGACATGGATACCTGGCGCGAGGTGCAGGATGAGCACACCAAGCTCGTCAAGGACGTGGGTGATTTCGAGCTCCAGCAGCTCCTCGCCGGTCCGTTTGATCGTGGCAACGCCTTCCTCACCATCCACAGCGGCGCGGGCGGCACGGAGGCCTGCGACTGGGCGGACATGCTTCTGCGCATGTACCAGCGCTGGTGCGACCGCCGCGGCTACAAGGTCGAGATGATCGACTTCCAGGCGGGCGACGAAGTGGGAGTGCGCAGCGCCACACTCGAAATCATGGGTGAGAACGCCTTTGGCTTCCTGCAATGCGAACGCGGCGTGCATCGCCTCGTGCGCATCAGCCCCTTCGATGCCGCGAAGAAGCGTCACACCTCCTTTGCCTCCATCGATGTGACGCCGGACTCCGAGGAGGAAATCGACATCGTCATTCGTGACGAGGACCTGCGGGTGGATACTTACCGCGCCGGTGGCAAAGGCGGCCAGAACGTGAACAAGGTGGAGACTGCTGTGCGCCTCACGCACATTCCCAGCGGCGTGATCGTCGCCTGCCAGATCGAGCGTTCGCAGCCGAAAAACCGCGCCAAGGCCATGTCCATGCTCAAGGCCAAGCTCTACCAGATCGAGGAGGACAAACGCGCCGCCGAGCTGAACAAGCAATACGGTGAAAAGTCCGACATCGGCTGGGGCAGCCAGATCCGCAGCTACGTCTTCCAGCCTTACCAGATGGTCAAAGACCACCGCACCGGCGAAAAGACCAGCAACATCGACGACGTCATGAATGGCGATCTCGATGCCTTCATGGAAGCCAAGCTCCGCGGCAAGAAGGCCGGCGACAGCGACGCGGACGACGACGTCTAGTTTTCAGCGCAAGTTACCGTCATGCGGCTCGTTCCAGCGGGCCGCATGAAGCTTCTTGCCTTCCTCTTCCTCCTGCCGCTCGCTGTGTTTGCCGCGGACGCGCCGCCAAACATCATCTTCATCATGGCCGATGACCTCGGCTGGACGGATGTGGCCTGCTTTGGTTCCAAATACTACGAGACGCCGAACATCGACAAGCTCGCCACGCAGGGCCTGAAGCTCACGCGACATCATCACTGCCAAAACTGCCAGCCCACCCGCGCCGCGCTCATGACCGGCCAGTATGCCGCCCGCACCGGCGTCTATACCGTCGGCGGCATCGACCGTTTTGACTGGTCCACCCGGCCGCTGCGTCCTGCGGACAACGTCACCGAGCTGCCGCTGGAGAAAACCACCGTGGCGCAGGTGCTGAAGAAGGCGGGTTATGCCACCGGCATGTTCGGCAAATGGCATCTCGGTGAGAAGGGTGACCACCATCCCGGCAAGCGCGGCTTTGACGAGGCCATCGTCAGCATGGGCAAGCACTTTGACTTTGCCACCAATCCCAAGACCGAGGTGCCGGAAGGCCAATACCTCGCCGACTTCCTCACCGACAAGGCCGTCGATTTCATCACCCGGCACAAAGACGCACCGTTTTTCCTCTACCTGCCGCACTTTGGCGTTCACTCACCCCATCAGGCGAAGAAGGAACTCATCGAGAAGTTCCAGCCCAAAGCCGGCGTCGGCGGTCACAAGAACCCGGTGTATGCCGCGATGATCGCCAGCGTCGATGAAAGCGTCGGCCGTGTGATGAAGACGCTCGATGAGTTGAAACTCGCGGAGAACACCGTGCTCATCTTCACCAGCGACAACGGCGGCGTGGGCGGTTACGCCCGCGAAGGCATCCTGAAAAGCGCTGGCGACATCACCGACAACGCTCCGCTGCGCAGCGGCAAGGGCAGCCTCTACGAAGGCGGCACCCGCGTGCCCTTCATCGTCCGCTGGCCTGGCGTGACCAAAGCTGGAACGAGCTGTGACGTGCCCACCATCCATGTCGATGTGCTGCCCACCCTCGCCGAGATCGCCCACGCCGCCCCGCCGGAAGGCCAGCCGCTCGATGGCGAAAGCCTCGCGCCCTTGTTCCGCGATGCGGGCGCTTCATTGAAGCGCGACGCCATTTACCAGCACTTCCCCGGTTACCTCGGCGCAGGTGAAAACACCTGGCGCACCACGCCCGTCAGCCTCGTCGAAGTGGGCGATTGGAAGCTCATGGAATACCTCGAGGATGGCCGCCTGGAGCTCTACAACCTCAAAGATGACATCGGAGAGTCCAAAAACCTGGCCAGCGTCAATCCCGAGAAGGCCAAGGAACTCCACAACAAGCTGCAGAGCTGGCGTGAAGCCATTCAGGCTCCCATGCCCGCCAAGAACACGCCCGCTGCCGAGCCTGCCAAAAAGAAGAAAGGAAAAGGGAAGGGGAAAGGAAAAGGCAAGCCCACGGCCGACGAGTAAGCGCTTATGGGACAGGGGACGCCACGGTCGAGTATTTCAGGGCAGCCCCCATGGTCCACGCAGTGCCGCGTAGTCAGCTTTGGGCAGCAGCACATAGTGCGGAGCGGCTTGTGGATCGACCCAGCGGATCAGGCGGACGAGATCTGCCTCGGCCATGGTGGTGCAGCCAGCGCTGGGCTTGTCCGGGCCACGGCGCACATGAAAGAAAATGGCGCTGCCGTAACCTGCGGCTGGCGGTTGCTGGTTGTGGCGGATTTCCAGCATCCACTTGTAGGCCGCATCACCGAGGCGCATGCGCTGCTTTTCAAACCAGGGCGGGATGCCGTTTCGTGGGTCGATGCGGACGTGGCGGTTGTAATAGGGATTGGCAGGGTCATCCACATAGGCGTCCCAGGGGCCGACTTGGACATAGGGCCAGCGTGCTTCGCCGGGAGGTGTGGGAGCATAGCCGAAGAGGCTGCCCAGTTGAAAAATGCCCGCAGGAGCACGCAAGTCCTTCTCGACTTTCATTGGAATGCCGTTTTGAGGCACGCCAAAGACGCCGCGTCCCCAGGCGAGGCCTTTTTTCCCGAGTAGGACGGGAATGCCTTTCGGGAATACCGGCTGCCAGGGATCACGAGAGGAGGTCCGCTGATAGCATTGCATGGTGGCCGTGTTGGATGTCCACGAGGCGGCCTGGGTCACGATCACCTGCCGGACAGCCCTGCCGAGCTGTGCAAAACCAGCCGATGGCCCCCCTAGAAGCAGCGCCAGGAGGCAAAAGTAGAGCAGTCGGGAAGGTTTTTTTTGGAAAGAAACTTTTTGGTATTGCATGGCCGGGCGGTTTTTGAATATAACCAATAAATCAACCCTGCCGGGTAAATTGGCTTCAGGTTTTGGGGGTTTTTTTCCTGAGACCAAATCCGGCAGGGTTGTTTTTTGCCCAGAGACAAGCGGCATGAATGGATTCGATGGCATCTCGTCCTTGGATTCGCCTTTCCCGGGCGTATATCTCCACCTCACCACCATGACATCTCGTCGCTTTTTCGCTCTTTCGGGCCTCGCCGCTGCATTAAGTCTGGCCTCCTGTGCCACGCAATCCTCGATCTCCCTCGATTATGCCCCGGTGCCAGGCGGATCGCTCCGTGGAGCGCCGATTTTCACCGTGGGCGCTTTCGCAAACAAGCGGGACATGGATTCTTATCAGCTCGGCACGGTCAAGCTTCCAGTGGGGGTGCCGATCGAGCAGTTGAGGAGCGCATCGCCGGTGGAAACCGTGGTCGCGAACTGCTTTGCGCATGCGATGGAGTATCGTGGCATGCTCACGGATTCAAACCGGGCCTCGCTTTTGATCACCGGGGATGTGCTGGAGCTTTACGGGCAGCTGCTGGTGCATCCGTATGCCTATGCCCGCATCCGCATGAACGTGGTCGAGATCGGTAGCGGCAGGGTGCTCTTCTCCAAGGTTTACACCGGCGAGCGTCAGACCACGGCCTACCGTCCAGGCAGCGGCTCGCCAGTGCCGATTCTTGAGGATTTGATCTCGCGGGCTTTGCAGGACGCGGTGGACCGCGCGGTGGATGATCCTGCCATGCGCTCCCAGATCCAGTCTGGCAGCGGCGGTTACCGTCCGCGCTACACGCCTGGCATGCTGTGAAGCGGTCTCAGCTGAAACTCAAGCAAAGGGCCATTCGAGCTCGGTTTCACCGTGCATGACCTCGGTGAGCACCGGAACATCAGGAAGGAAATGCTGGAGGACCATGCGGTTGCTGATGCTGGCGGCATCACGCTCGTCATGGACGTGGTTCAGAATAAGACCGGCGCAGGTCATGCCGCGGGCCTGGATGTTTTTGACGGTGAGCAGGGTGTGATTGAGGCAGCCGAGCTTGTTGTTCACGACGACGATGACGGGCAGTGCGAGGCGCTGTGCGAGGTCTGCGAGTGTGGAACATTCGTTCAGCGGCACTTCCCAGCCTCCCGCGCCTTCGACGAGCACATGCTCATGCCGTGCGGCGAGGGAGTGAAAGCCCGTGATGAGTTCTGTGGTATCGAAACGGCGGTTCTCCATCATCGCGGCGGCGTAAGGCGCAGCGGGGATTTTGAGCCACACGGGGTTCACCTCGTCCAAAGCCAGCCCGTCGGGGCTGTGGCTGGCATTGAGGAGGTGAATGGCGTCATCCCGCGTGCCGCAGACGAGGGGCTTGTAGCCTGCGGCGGTCTTCCTTGCCCGTTTTAGAGCTTCCAGAAGCAGGCACGTGACGTAGGTCTTGCCCGCGTCGGTATCGGTGCCGGTGACGAAGAAGTGAGCAGGCATGCGCGGCTACTGGAGGCGGTCGATGCGCACCCGGCAGATGCCTTGGGCACGGGTGAGGCCGATGGCATCCGCAGCTTTCGGGGTGAGATCAATAATGCGTCCGCGGATGTAGGGGCCGCGGTCATTGATGCGCACGACGACCCAGCGCCCGTTGTGGACATTGGTGCAGCGCACCATGCATCCGAGGGGCCAGTGCCGGTGCGCAGCACTAAAGGCAGCAGCGCTGAAGCGCTCTCCGCTGGCCGTGCGGTGATCCGTGTAGAGCGAGGCGATGCCGTGCTGCGTGTCCACCACCCGAGGTTCGGGTTTGTCCGCTTGGGGCGCGGGCTTGGGCGATGAGCAGTTCGTGAGAAACAGGAGCGAAAAGGCAAATAAAACAAAGACTGGATGACGAGGAGAGGTCGTCATCCAGTGACCGAGATTCATCGGGTGCTTCGCAGGGCTCATTTCTGAGTGGTGTCCTCGGGATGGATGAGGCCGTAATCTCCATCTTTGCGACGGAAGAGAATGGCGAGCTTGTGGTTCTGCTGGTCGTGGAAGACGACGAAGGGGCGCTGGCTGATCTCGAGATCGACGATGGCCTCGTCCGGGTAGAGCGGGCGGATTTTGTAGGCCTCCTCGTGGACGTAGGCAGGGGTGACATGCTCGTCTTCGTGATGCACGGCTTCTTCATGGAAGACGTGCTCCTGGATGTGGCGGATGGAGCCGTCTTTGCGCGGGCGGTGGCTCTTGAGCAGGCGGGTTTTGAACTTCCGCATGCGGCGGGCGATCTTGCTGATGCTCTCGTCGATGGAGGCATAGATGTCCTCGGTGGTGGACTTCACTTCGATGACGATGTGATTGGCGCAGAAGAGGATGATTTCAGCCATCTGACGGTGATGCCCCTGCACGTCGAGGACGACCTTGGCCTCAATGATGCGCGGGTAGTCGAGATGGAGCCCCTCGATCTTCTTGTGCGCGTATTCACGGATGGCTGGTGTGATCTCGACGTGGCGGCCGGTGACGACGATGGGGAGGTTGACGTTGTGGACTTGCATGGTGGTTTGGGGTTGAAAGTTGAGCTGGTGGAAAGCTGGCGGTGCGGCCGTGGATGTTCAAGGCGCAATTCCTGCTCTCACATGGAGAAATCCTGTCCAAGATAGAGGCGGCGGGCCTCTTCGTCGTTCACGAGAAAGTCCTTCGTGCCATGGCGGCGGACCTTGCCTTCGAAGATGAGGTAGGCACGATCGACGATGTTGAGGGTCTCGCGGACGTTGTGATCGGTGATGAGGATGGCGAGGCCGGCCTGGCGGAGCATGCGGATGATCTCCTGGATCTCACCGACGGCAATGGGATCGACGCCGGAGAAGGGCTCGTCGAGCATGAGCAGCTTTGGCGAGGTGACGAGGCTGCGGGCGATGGTGAGACGGCGCTTTTCACCACCGGAGAGGGTGATGGCGAGGTTGTCAGCCACATGGTCGATGCCGAATTTTTCCATGAGAGCCTGAGTCTGATCAGCGGCCTCGGACTTGGTGTAGTTCTGCGTCTCCATGACGCCGAGAATGTTTTCCCGCACGGTGAGGCGGCGGAAGATCGATTCCTCCTGCGGCAAGTAACCCATGCCGAAGCGGGCCCGCATGTACATCGGCTGGAGGGTGGCATCCTTGCCATCAAAATTGACCCTGCCGCCATCCGGGCGAACGAGGCCGACGATCATGTAGAAGGTGGTGGTCTTTCCTGCGCCGTTGGGGCCGAGGAGGCCGACAATCTCGCCTTTTTTCACCTCGATATCGACGCCATTCACGACGGTTCGCCCGTCATAGATCTTTTTGAGGCCCTCGGTGTGCAGGAGCATCTCGCCATCAGGCACGCTAGTGCCGTCGGACATGCTGGAGGAAGATGGCTGGGGAGAACTGGCGGACATCGTTTCTCGCGACTCAGGGCCGGACAGGGGCGGCAGGCGTGGGAGGTGGCGGCTGACTGCCTGGCGTAGCAGCGGCGGCGGCTTTTTCGTCGATCAAGGTGGTGCGGAAGACACCGCCATCGGCTTTGAGACGGCCGGCCTGGTCAATGACGATGACGCAGCGCGGGTCGGCGGCTTCGAGGAGTTTGCTGCCACGCTGGACGGAAGGCCAGCCGCGGAGGGTGATGTTACCGGTTTTGCCTTCGTAGATGGCGACTTCATTGCAGTGGCCGATCTGGAGTTCGCCGTTCTCGTCGAATTTTTCGATCGTGACCATGGTGCCACGGGCGTAGGCCATCTCGATGCCGCTGTCCTGGGAGCCGGGGATGGCCGAGGCAGTGCCGGCGGATTTTTTCTCGGAACGTGAGGCGAGGATGTCCGCATCGCCAGATTTGGCGGGGGCCTTCTTTTTGCCGTCCGGCCCGGTTTTCTCCTTCTCCATGTGAATTTCGAGTTCTTCGCACTCGATGTAGGCATTGGGGTGGCGGGCGCGAACGTTGCCACGGTAGATGCCGATGCCGGTGTTGGCGTCAAAGTAAGCGGATTTCGTGGCGGTGATCTCGGTGCGACCGGTTTTGGCCTGCTGGGCGGCTTGAGGATCATCGACCAGCAAAGGCTGCAGGCGCTGTGGCTGCGGGCCGATGGGTGCAGGAGGCGCGGCGAGGTTGGGTTCAGTGGCCGGAGCACCCGCTGGTGTGGTCGCAGGCGGGGCGTCGCGGCTCTGCATGGCTCCCTGCACAGTTTGAATGGCCTTTTGGCGCATTTCAGCGGCCTTCGGATCGGATGCCATGTCCTGCGCCTTTTTCTTCAAATCTTCCGGCAGGGCCTCCATGGCGGCCCGGGCAGCAGCCTCGGCCTTCTGGCGGGTTTCGTCGGAGACCTTGTCCTTGTTGCCGTCGATGGCTTTTTTGAGCGAATCGATGAGCGTGGTTTTTTTCTTCGGAGGCTCGGCGGCGGGCGTTTGCGCGAAAAGACCACCCGCGGAAAGCGAGAGCGCGGCGAGGCAAAGGATCGGTGCGCGTCTGGTCATGGTCTGGTAGGCTTTTCCTCGCTGCTTTTGGCCCTGGTGTCAAAGATGACCATTCGGATGTTTCCCTCCATGAGGCCGCGGTTCGTGGTGGTGTCGAAGATGAGATTGTCCCCCTCGATTTCGAAGTCCTGACGGCTGACCTTGCCGCGCTGCGTGCTGCGCAGGGTGGAGGAGGTCATGTTATAAAAGGCGGTCGAGAGGTCGATGCGGAGGTTTTTGGCCGGATCGGTGTTGAATTGCTCAAAGACAAAGCCCTCGGCATAGAGACGCTCGCCATCCACACGGCGCACCACATCGGCCGTCATCAGAGAAGTGCGGCGGCCTGTGGGATCAAAGGATGGCAGCACAGCCCCGGTGTTTTCGACGCCGAGGGGGATGTTTTGCGAAAGCACGGCGGCGAGGCTGCTGCTGGAAGTCTGCGCCTTGGCCAGAGCGAGCAGGCAGCCGCAAAACAGCACGGTGAGCATGCCAAGACGCCGGTGGCGCTTAGTCGATGGAGCGGGTGATGGCATGAATT
>JBKCXA010000337.1:0-2109 GCA_046316935.1 Prosthecobacter sp. | reverse complement strand
CCACAGGACAGGGATAGTGAAGACGATGAACCAGACAGGAGGCAGCCTAAAGCGATCGAAGGTGAAGCCAAGCAAAGTCCAGAACACCTCCAAGGTGAGGGCAAACATCACCATCAGGGCACAACCAAATCTCAACCTCTTGAGTGGCTGAGCCACGGCAATGGCCCAGCTTGTAAAGCCAACCGCGCCCACGAGAAAAGCCCAGTAATACTGCCACGCCCACTCCAACGTGGACCATCCCCAGCGCCACTCCAGTTCAGCACGCCAAAGCACGCCACATAGGGCCGCGACGAGTATGAGAGATGTGAGCGGCCATTTCATGAATGGTTCGGATCATATTCAGTCACTCACTCCCCCTGCAACGCAAACCACGCCTGCATCTGGTAGCTGCAGTGGCATTTGGAGGAGCCGTCGGGGACGAGGACGAGGCCGGAGGCGGGGATGGCGTTGATCCAGCAACTGGGGCGGATGCCGCCGTAGTTTTCGGTGCCGGCCTCACGCGTGAGATCGACGTAGCCGAGTGTGGCGCTGCGGAAGAGCATCAGGTTCTTGCTGGCCGCGATCTGGCCGCAGCCATACGAGCGCTTCAGCTCCCATTCGACGGGGGAGCCGGTTTTGAGGTCCCAAGCGCCGCCTTGCGCGTAGATGGTGCGGTCGTTGATGAGCGGGCGCGTTTGATACTTCGCATCCTGGTCCCACAAACGCTTGCCGGAGGTGATGTCGAAACCCGCGATGCGTCCGCCGCCTCGGAGGGGAGCTCGAAGAAGTTATGCCGCACGGCTTTGTAGTTCATGAGCAGCACGCCATGCTTGGCGCTGACGGCGAGCTGCGTGCCCCACACGTCGTCGCGGTTTTCCCACAAGACTTTGCCGGTGGCGGCCTCGATGGCGAGGAGCGTGCCGGGCGGGAGCTGGTTGTGCGTGAGCTTCGGCGCGGATTTGCCATCGCGGCGCGGGTTCGTGACGCGGTCGGCCTCAACGATGGGGCGGTCGATTAAATAGACACGCTCACCGGCGATGGCGATGGCGTTGTGCCGGAGGCTGCCCTTCGGCTGATACTGCCACTTCACCGCGCCGGTGGCGGGATCGACGGCGAAGAAGAGCACGGACTCGGTGCGCAGGTTCGTGAGCTGGTAGCGCGGGCTGACGTTGTGCGCGGCGTTTTCGACGGAGCCAAACAGCAGGCCGTTTTCAAAGGCGAGGTAGCCCCAGTTGCGGTTCGCGGCGTCGGCGGGCACGGGCGTGGCGATCTCTCGCACGAGTTTGCCGGTGGCGAGGTCGATACGGAGGCAACGCGGGCCGTTTTTGACATAGACGGAGTCGCCACCGAGGCAGAAGGGGCTGCCGGTGTCGCCGATGCCGACATCGTGATGGATGCCGTCGTAGTCGATGAGCAGGTTTTCGATTTTGTAATCCCAGAGCTTGCGTCCGTTGTAGGCATCGAGGCAGCAGAGACCGTGCACGCCGCCGACGACCATGAAGCCGTGCGCGATGAGCGGCGCGGGGCCTTGCCCGTGGCGGTTCGCGACCTCGAACACGACCTCGCGGAACCAAAACATGGACCGCTTGCCCGTCACGCCCTCTTCATCGGAGCAGAGTGTGTTCGCGGCGCTGCCGTTTTGATGCGTCCAATCGCCTGCACCGGCGAGCGTGGTGGCTTTTTCGATCTTCAAACTGCCGCGATGACAAATGATGCCGCCGTAGGGTCGGCGAAGTCGCTCGAGCTCTTTTTGAATCGCGGGCGTAATGTCTTTCGGCGCGATGACGAGGTTCGCGAAGTGCTTGGGATACGTCGTAGCCTCCAGCGAGCCGCTGTGAACGCTGACACGCGTGCCGTAGATGCCTGCGGCGTCGATTCGATGCCGCGCGGCATCGGCGGAGGCTTCATCGGCCTCCATCGCGATGATTTGGAGATTCGACTGGCGAGCCAAAGCGAGCGCGAAATCGGCGTGCGCGGCTCCGAGCACGACGGCGTAGCCTTCGGTGACTTTCGTGGCATCGAGGATGGCTTTCGTTTCAGCGACGATGGCGGCATCGAGCGGCTTTTCGCCCTCAGGAGCCTGCGCAAGCGGCAAGGGCGCGGGATCGCCATCGAAGAGATACACGATGC
>JBKCXA010000336.1:0-2256 GCA_046316935.1 Prosthecobacter sp. | reverse complement strand
CCGGGAATCGTCTCGCCCTCGGCACCGGGGATGTCCTCGTGCTTCACGTTGTCCTTGCCGTAGGCACTTTCCAGCTCCGTGGCGGTCATGCCGGGCTTGATGAGGCCCACGCGTTTGCCGAGCACGATGGTGTTATCGGTCGCGTCCGGCTCGGCGGCTTGAACGAAGGCGGCTGAGGCGGCAATGAGAAGGCAGAGGAGCGTGCGCATGACCAAATCTCACCGGATCGATCAAATAAATCCAGCGATCAAAACGGCCATTTCTTGGCCTTCCAGCTCCAGACGAGAAAGACAACGCAACCGGCCATCAAGGCAATGCCGCCCGCGGCGAGCAATCCTTTCTCCGTCGTGAAAAGCAGGTACATCCAGCCCACCAGCGCCAGCAGAGCCGGGAGCGGATACAGCCACATGCGGAAGGGCCGCTCCATCTCCGGCTTCAGCGTGCGCAGCATCACCAGCGCCCCGATTTGACCGGCGAACTGCACCACGATGCGCGTGGTGAGCAGTGCATCGATGAGTGTGCCGAGCTTCACAAAGGTGGCGGCGGCGGCGATGAGCCCCACGACGATAAGCGAGACATGCGGGAAGCCCAGCCGCGGATGCAATTTGCCAAACACGCTGAAGAAGCTGCCATCCCGCGCCGCGGCATACGGGATACGAGAGTAGCCCAGCAGCATCGCAAAGCAGCACGCCACCATCGTCCAGAGAACGAGCACGGTGAAGAGCTGCGCGAAGTCGTTCCCGTAGATCTTTGCCATCATCATCGTGACGACCGGCTTGCTCACGCCTTCCGCCGTGGCGAACTCGCGCCAGGGCACCACGCCGATGATCGAGAGATTCACCGCCAAGTAGATGAGCGCCACGAGCACGAGTGAGAGCATCACCGCACGAGGAATCACGCGGCCCGGTTGCTTTAACTCATCACCGATGAAGCAGATGTCGTAGTAGCCAAGGTAGTCGTAGATGCCGATGCGAGCCGCCGCGCCCAGCGCCACCCATTTCGCCGCATCAAAGGTCCAGGCGTTATCAGGGAAGTCGAAGGCGATCTTCGCATCGAAATGCATCGCGCCGGTCACGATGACCACCGCCATGGCCAGAAGCGCTCCGAGCCAAAGCGTGACGGTGATCCTGCCGATCGACTCGATGCGCCGGTAGAGCAAAAAGATCACCAGCAGGCCCACCGCAGCTCCCGAGCAGAGTCGCGTGAAGTCGCTGCTCTCCGGCCAGAGCGGCTGGAGATATTGAGCAACACCCACATAGGCCGTGGCGAGCTCCAGCGGACCGCTGAGGATGAACTGCCAGATGAAGAGAAAGCCCATGAATCGGCCCCAGGTCTCGCGACCATACCCCTCGCGGAGGTACACATACGAACCGCCGGATTTTTGCAGCGCCGCACCGAGCTCGCTCCACACCAGACCGTCCGCCAGCGCCACGATCAATGCCACGCCCCAGCCAAGCATCGACTGCGGCCCGCCCATCGTCATCATCAGCGCCGGGATCGTGATGAAAGGGCCGGCACCGAGCATGTTCGACATGTTCAGAGCCGTGGCCTGCAGCAGGCCAAAGCGGCGTTCGGGTTCTTGATGGGCGTTCATGCGCGTTCTTCGATCCAGCGCATCAAAACGTCCACGTCCGCTGACATCTCGAAACCTTTCGTCGCTTCTTTAAAACCCGGCTCCGAAAGCAAACGCCGCAGTTCCTTCGCCACCCGATCCGGCGTGAACTGCCTCACACTCAGCCCGATGCCCGCGCCGATCCTCTCGACGCGGTCGGCGTTATCCGGCTGATCGTGGGCCATGTACATGATGAGTTGCGGCACACCGGCCGCGAAGGCCTGGGACATTGTTCCAATGCCGCCGTGATGCACAAACACCGACGCCTGCTTCAAGAGCGTGCTAAACGGCGCATACGCCTCGACATGGATTTGCGGCGGCAGGTTCACGGGCACCTGCTTCGGCTCCCGCGTCACGAAAACGGCCCGACAGCCCACTTTCGCTACCGCTTTGGCCGCGACATCAAAAAACCGCGCCGCCTGCACATTCGCGCTGCCGGGTGTGAAAACGACCGGAGGCTCGCCCGCGGCCAAAAAGGCCTGCAAAGCCGGTGAGAGGGGTTGTTCCTTGGCGAGGTCTTCGAGTGGAAAAGTCCACTGGAGCAGGTTTTTCGGCCAGTCCGGCTGCGGAGCACAAAACCACTTCGGGAACAAGGCCAGCACGCCATCCGGCGAATCCCACCACTCGCGCCACAGGCTGCGCGG
>JBKCXA010000335.1:0-2260 GCA_046316935.1 Prosthecobacter sp. | reverse complement strand
GGTTTGGCAGCGGGTGTTTGCGCGAACGACGCGGTGGTCGTCGCGAGCAGGATGGGGAGCAGCCTTTTCATGGTAGTGCGGTGTGTGGGTGTGGTGTTTGGGTTTTCGGCTACGCGGCGGCTGTAGGGTCGAGGGAAAGGGTGATGAAGATGCACGCTGACTCAGCCAGCCCCGTGCCAAAGCCCGCTAGCCAGCCAAGCAGCAGCTTGAATCCTTTGCGTGGTTTGGATGAATTCCGCTCATGGATGAGCCATGGCAGAAATCTCCACCTCCGTTTCAGCCCGCCGACACCTCGGCCAATGCTTGGATCGACAAAGCGCTTCCCTTGCCACCCCAACGATGCCTATTTGATCGACAACGTTTCCACCGCTCATGAATCCGACCACCTCCGACACCACCCCGACCTGCAACCAAGACTGGGAAAAGCACGGCCTGTTCTTTGAGTATGGCAGCGCCGCGAATCCGCGCATGCCGAAGATTGCCATCGATGTGTTTCCGCCTGCGATGCATCAGATCGCCGAGACGAGGGTGATCCCGTTGGAGCTGTCGAAGAAGCTGGAAACGACCTACCCGCTCACCGGGCCGGATTTGCTGGCCAATTTCATCCACATCGCCGCTGGTGACGAACTGCCCACATCCTGCCATGCCAGCAGCCAGGTCTTTTATGTCATCCGTGGTGCGGGCCACAGTGTGATCGATGGCAAGAAGCTAAGCTGGAAAACGGGCGATCTCTTTGCGCTGCCTGTCACCGGCGAGATCCGGCATCAGGCGAGCGAGGACAGCGCCTTCTATTGGGTGAACGACCAGCCGCTGATGGATTTCATGGGCGCTAAGCCCACGACACCGAGGTTCCGTCCGCTCTACTTCTCCCGTGAGCTGCTCACGAGCGAGTTGGAAAAGGTGCGGAAGGAAAACGAAGGCAAGGACAAGAACCGCAACGGCATCCTCCTCGCGAATCCCGACTGCCCGCAGACCAAGACGCTCACTCACACCATGTGGTCGCTCTACAATCTGCTGCCCGCGAAGAGCAAACAAAAGGCTCACCGTCACAACTCCATCGCTCTCGACTTCGCCGTGAAAGCCACGGAAGGCGTCTATACCATGATCGGTCGCGATCTCGACAGCGATGGCAACATCATCAACCCCGTCCGTGCCAACTGGGTGGCCGGAGGAGCCTTCGTGACACCGCCCGGCTGGTGGCATTCCCATCACAACGAAAGCGATGAGGACGCCATCGTCCTGCCCGTGCAAGACGCCGGCCTGCACACCTACCTGCAGACCCTCGACATCCAGTTTGCGCGCGGGTATTGAGCAGGATTTACGCACGAAATGAGCAACTGGTGATAGCTGTTCGAGGTGGAATCATGCCGGGACACCTTCGGCAAGCGAATGGGGGCAAACGAATGAAGTATTCCAGCCTGCATCGACTTGAAATCATTCGCTTGCCTCCATTCGCTTGCCGCTTCGTCTTCGGTTCCTTCAAAGGCCCCGCGTTTCCCAGGCCTTTGGTGCATAAGCCTTGGGTATTGAGCGAGGCTTTTCAGATTCAAGGATGACGGATGAGCGTTTTGCCGCTCTCGTCAGCAGCTTGATGAAGTCACTCTCGCTCAGCCTCGACACCGCGCGCCGTTTCATGCGGCAGGCTACTGGTCTGGATGCCGCTTTTGCTGATCCGGGCACGGCGCTTGGTCATCTGGGTTTTGTGCAGATCGATCCCATCAATGTGTGCGGTCGCATGCACGATCATATTCTGCGCCCTCGTGTGCGCGGCTATCGCGAGGGCGATCTCATGCGGCATGTGCATGGCGAAGGGCCACGAAGTGCCTTTGAGCATCATCTGCCGGACTCCAGCAATCTCGCCGCGCTGCCGCTGGAGACGTGGCCGCATCTGCAAGGTGCCATGAAGGCCCGTGCCGTCAGCGACAGCACCTGGTCTGGCAAATTGACTGCGGCGGAGAAAAAGCTCGCAGCTCGAATCTTGGCACGCATGGCAGATGAAGGCCCGCTCAGCTCGCAGGACATCGAAAGTGCCCGCAAAGCCAAACTGCATGCCTGGGACAGCACCACGCTCGCGAAGAGCACGCTGCACAAGCTCTTCTTTCATGGCCGCGTGCTCATCGCGCGTCGCGATGGCATTCGCCGCTACTACGATCTGCCGGAAAAACTGCTCCCCACGGCCACTTTGAATGCCCCAATGCCGTCAACGGACGAAACGGCCCGCTGGCTCGCGGAACTCAAACTGCGCCAGCGACGACTCGCC
>JBKCXA010000334.1:0-4439 GCA_046316935.1 Prosthecobacter sp. | reverse complement strand
CTCCAAGACCGCGTCGAGGAAGCGCTGGCACGCTTCAAGGCCGTGGATGCCACCAAACTGCCCACACGCCTGCAGCACGACTACTTCCAGTGCTACGCGGCCTTTTATGAGGGAGATGTGGCGGCGGCGCGTGGCATCGCTTCGAAGCGGCTCGCGTCCGACGGGTCGGACAAGTCGGACCAGTCTGACCTGCCGCCGAGGTGGAAAACACTGTTCAAGGACGTGCTCACCCAAGCGGATGAGGTGGATGGAAAAACGACCACCCCCGAAAAACCCGCCCAACCCGACCGCGAAGCCCAGCAGAGCACTTTGGCCGCCACCGAGCCCGGTTTTGACTTCAAGGTCGAAAAACAGACCATCTCGCTGAATTGGAAAAACCTCTCCGAGGTCACGCTGAACTACTACCTGATGGACCCCGAGTTCAGCTTCAGCAGCAATCCCTTCGTTAGCCAGGACGCGGGCCGATTCAGCATCATCAAGCCGAACAAAACCGCCACGCAGGCCCTTCCCAAAGACGCCACCCAACTCGACATCCCGCTGCCGGGCGAGTTCGCCAAAGCGAACGTGCTCGTGGAGATCATCGGCGCCGGAAAACGCCAGACGCAGGCCTACCACGCCAACACGCTCAAGCTCGCCCTCACCGAAAACTACGGGCGCCTCGAAACGCGAGACCTCACCACCGACAAACCGCTGCCGAAAGCCTATGTGAAGGTCTATGCGAAGCTCAACAACGGCACCGTCCGCTTCTTCAAAGACGGCTACACCGACCTCCGCGGCCGCTTTGACTACGCCAGCCTGAATGCCCCGGAAAATGCCTCCGCACCGTCCGGAACCGACATGCCCGCCAACGGTCTCGATTACCCGATGCTGAAGCCCGCCGAGCTGAACAACGTGTCGAAACTCGCCGTGCTGGTGCTCAGCGACACGCACGGAGCCACGGTGAAGGAAGTCGATCCGCCGGGGCGATGAGGCTTCGCCAAACGAATATCGAACAAGGAACTCCGAATGTCGAAGTGACGGCAATGCCGCGAAGCGTCTGCCTTCGTCATTCGGAAATCCTTGTTCGATATTCGATATTCGGCTCCCGCACTCCGATGATGCCTCTTGAGCGCCCCCATTTCCGCGCCATGTCCCGTGCATGACCCGTGAGGACGCCGCCACCATCTTTGAACGCATCGCCACCCTGCTCGAATTGAAGGGGGAGAACCCGTTCAAGACCCGCGCCTACCGGGCCGGGGCGGAAATCGTCGAGAGCTTCAGCGGCGACATCATGAAGCTGGCGGCGGAAAACCAGCTCGCCGGCATCAAGGGCCTCGGTGAGGCCTTGCGCGATAAACTCCACGAGATGGCCACCACCGGTCGGCTGGCGTTTTACGAGAAATTGAAGGCTGAGTTCCCGGACACACTGTTCGAGCTGTTCGACATCCAAGGGCTGGGGCCAAAAAAAGTGGCCGCGCTGTATGGTCAGCTCGGCGTGGGCAGCGTGGCGGACCTCAAACGCGTCTGCGAGGACGGCACCGCGGCGGCTTTGTCCGGCTTTGGCGAGAAGACGGTGAAGAAGATCCTCGAAAGCATCGCCTTCCACGAGCAGCACGCTTCGGAGTTCCGGCTCGACCACGTTTATCCACTAGCGCAGACCATGCTGGAGGCGCTCCGCGAGCATCCGAATGCCTCCCGCGTGGAAGTGTGCGGTAGTTTCCGTCGCGGCAAGGAGACGGTGCATGATCTCGACTTCCTCGTGGCCACGAAGAAGCCGGAGGAGGTCATCGCGGCCTTTGTGAAGCTGCCGGAGGTGATCGATGTGATCGCCCAAGGCCCCACCAAGGCCAGTGTGCATGTCAAAGACGGCATCCAGTGTGATTTGCGAGCCGTCTCGAATGCGGAGTTCCCCTTTGCGCTGGCCTATTTCACCGGCAGCAAGGAGCACAACGTGGCCATCCGCGGCCGGGCGCTCCAGCAGGGCCTCTCGCTGAACGAATACGGCTTCACCCTCGTGAAGGAAGGCGCGGAAACGCCGGAGGTTCACGACGAACGAGATATCTACCGCACCCTCGGCCTCGATTTCATCGAGCCGGAACTACGCGAGAACACCGGCGAAATCGAGGCGGCCGAGCACGGCAAACTCCCCCGACTGATCGAACTCGAAAACCTGCGCGGCACCTTCCACAACCACACCACCGCGAGCGACGGTCGCGCCACGCTGCGCCAGATGGCGGAGGCCGCGCACGATCTCGGCCTGCAATACCTCGGCATCTCCGACCACAGCAAATCGTCCTTTCAGGCCAACGGCCTCGATGAAAAGCGTCTGCTGGCGCAGATCGCCGAGATCCGCGAGCTGAATGCCGAGCTCGACGGCCTGCATCTTTTCGCCGGTTGCGAGGTGGACATCCTCAAAGACGGCTCGCTCGATTTCTCCGACGAGATTTTGTCCCAACTCGACTACGCCGTGGCGAGCGTTCACAACGTCTTCAACCTGCCGGAGGCCGAGATGACGAAGCGCATCATCCGCGCCATCGAAAATCCGCACATCACCATGCTCGGCCATCTCACCGGTCGCCTGCTGCTCCAGCGCCCCGCCTACGCGGTGGACATCCCCGCCATCATCGAGGCCGCTGCCGCCACCGGCACCATCATCGAGCTGAACTGCAGCGGCTGGCGCCTCGACATGGACTGGCGCTGGTGGCGCATGGCCCGCGACAAGGGCGTGAAATGCAGCATCAACCCCGACGCCCACAGCACCGAAGGCCTCCAGGCCCTGATCTACGGCATCAAAGTAGCCCGCAAAGGCTGGCTGCGCCGTGAGGATGTCATTAACTGCCTGCCGCTAGATGAGGTGAAGAAGGCGCTGGAAGGGAAAAGAGCGGCTGTCTCGTAGTGTGGGGCAGGCTTTCCTGCCTGCCAGCAGCGTGCAAGCTAGAAAGCCTGCACCACACTTTGCGTGAGCCTCCTACCTCAGCGAGGCTGCAAAGGGGGCCTCGGCTCGTTGCAGCTCGGATTTCATGGCTTCGCGAAGCTTTTGAGCTTGTTCGGCATGTGACGCGTCCTTGATGAGGTTTTTCAGCTCTTCGGGGTCTTGGTTCAAATCGTAGAGCTCCTCGCCGGATTCGCCGTCGAGGTAATGGATGAGCTTCCAACCATTTTGGACGACGGCGGTGTACATGGGCACGCCTTGGTAGTTTTCCTGTTTGCGATGGGTGCGCACGGTTTCGACGGCGGTGGAGCCGTATTGATTGCCCATGTGCTCGTAGAGACAGGCGTGCGGCCATTTCATGGCGGGATTTTCGAGCAGCGGGGTCAAATCGCGACCGTGAACGGCGAGCGGGGCCTTCACGCCCATCAGGCTGATGATCGTGGTCATGAGGTCGGTGGCGTTTACTGGCGTGGGGCAGACCTGGCCGGTGGGGAAACGTTTGGGCATGCTGACGATGAGCGGCGAACGGTAGTTCGCGTCATACGGAGCGAGTTTGGTGCGGAAGCCGTGGTGGCCCATGCTGAAGCCTTGGTCGGCGGTGTAGATGATGAGCGTGTTGTCATACTGGCCGGTTTCCTTGAGCGCAGCGATGAGCTGGCCGACACCTTCATCCACGGCGGGCACGCATTCGTTCATCTGATGCACCCATTCGTCGTAGCGTTTGCCCTTTTTGCTCTCGCCGAACTTTTCGCCGCCTTTGCCCGTGACGGGATAACCATCTTCACCGCGTGCCCATGCCTGCATTTTGTCGAGATAGGCCGGTTTGCCTTCGCGGGGCGGAAAGATGTCCACCGGGACTTCAACGGGCGAGCCTTTATACATGCCGAGGTGGCGCTTCGCGGGCTTCGACGGGCCGTGGATGCTGCCGTAGCAGAGCCAGAGATACCAGGGCTTCGACTTGTCGCGGTTTTTGCCTTTGATGTAGTCGATGGACCATTGGGTGTAGTTGTCCGCCGGATAGCCTTCGACGGTCTTTTCGACGCCGTCGATGCTGAGGATCTGCGTCTCGTAATACGCGCCGGCGTTTTCAGGATGCTTCGGGCGGTTCCAGACGATCTGATGGTCCCAATCGCGTCCCCAGCCGCTGTCGGTGCCGGTGTGCCATTTGCCGATTTGAGCCGTGTGATAGCCGGATTTCCGCATCTCGGCGGGAATGAAGGGCGTCTTGGACGGATCGTATTTGCTGCCGGGATAAGCACCTTCCATCGACATGCTTTCGATGGCGTGCGGCTGACGACCGGTGAGCAGCGTGGCACGCGAGGGTATGCACCACGAGCCGAGGTAGGCCGCGTGGAAGCGCACGCCGTTTTTCGCAAGCGCGTCGATGTTCGGCGTCTTCACCCAAGGCCACGATTCGGGATAGCAGCCGACGGTGCGGTAGTTTTGCTCGTCCGCGTAGCTGCAGAGGACGTGGGGGCGGTCGGCGGAGTGGACGACGAGTGCCGACCGAAGAAAAAGCAGGGCGAGG
>JBKCXA010000333.1:0-4105 GCA_046316935.1 Prosthecobacter sp. | reverse complement strand
CTGACGCTGCTGCCGCCACGCGGATGCTTTTGGAAAAACTCCCACATCAGATCATTCGCGGAGATGTCGAGCGTCGAGGGGCCGAGCATTTTCACGATGGGTTCCTTGCCGGGCCAGGTGTGGCCGCCGCCTTCGATTTCGATGAGCACGACCTCGCTGCCGTTCTTGCCGCCGCTCCAGGTCTTGCGGGTGCATTTCATGCCGTCATCCGCTTTGTCGGGCAGCGGCTCGATGGTGGGCTCGGTGGCACAGCCGTTCAATTTCACCCAGGCCTGGATGGTGTGATCGACGGAGCGGAAGTCGGTGACGCCTTTGCTGCGGCCGAACGAACCTTTGCCGTAACCGCCTGCAAACGGCGCGAAGGCATCGGCAGTGCCGTGAAAGTGCATCACAGGCACCGGGCGCTTCGCATTCGGCGCGTCCATCATGAGCGGACCACCCACCGGGGCGATAGCGGCGATGCGGTCGCTCAGTTCGGAGGCGACGTAATGCGACACGATGCCGCCATTCGACAGCCCGGTGGCAAAGACGCGGTCGGCATCCACCTTCACCACGGTCGCGAGATCATCGAGCAACGCGCGGGTGAAGGCGACATCGTCGATCTTGTTTTCCATCGCATAGCCGCAGCAGCCCCCGCCATTGAAGGTGAGCAACTGGTTCTCCAGCCGCCCGGTGCCAAAAGGATACACGACAATGAATCCAGCCTCGTCCGCCTTCTCACTCAACCCGCTGAGCTTCACCATGCTGGCCGGATTGCCTCCACCACCGTGAAACGCGATGATCACTGGCGTCGCCTTCGTCGAATCATACCTGCCCGGCACATGAATCTGGTAGCGCCGACTCAATTCGCCGACTTTCACCGTGCGCGTGTGATCACCGGCGCCTAGCGCTTCTGCAATGGCGATCGGCTCAATGCCGAAAAAGCAGGCGGCGAGCAAGGTCAGGACCCGGACAGCATGCGGGCTCATGGGAATACGAATGCGTGAGGCTTCGGGGAGATTCTTCATCGTCTCGCAAGAACCATCTACATCAGGTTCGGTTGCGTGAACCTTGTGTGACAAAAGAAAGGTTCTCACGGAGTGTCATACGAGAGACCGTCGTCGGTCACCCATCGTCATGCCACCCATGCGCTTCATCTTGTCGCTTTTTGTCCTCTCAACGTCCGTCATGGCCCTGACTCCAAATGAAGCGGAGGGTCGTTTGCGGATGGCACGGCAGATTGCTCGGGAGCGGAATGATCGCGAGCTGGTGCAGCGGGTCGAAAAGCTGGCGCGTGACTTCAAGAACGGCCTGCCTGCGGATGCGGAGGAGCAGTTGCGTGAGGCGGAGAAGGCCGTGGGTATTGATCCGGGTGGCTGGAGCATGGCGGGGCAGCCGTTGTTTCATCCAACGCCGGAGATGGAGGCCGCGTTGAAGGCCAGCGGGCCGAAACTCATCGCCGCGATGGCTTCCGGTGATGCGGCGGCGGTGCGGGAGATCACGCATGCGATGGAAGGAGTCCTCGATGATCAAGCCGGTGTGCCGGATGGCCGCCGCATGGGCCAGAAGGCAGCTGAATTGAAGCTGAGCCGCGCGGAGGCTGTGAAGCTCTTTCTCGATGCGCTGGAGACGCAGGGGCGTGCGATGCGCACCTTGATGAAGGGCGAGCTTTTGCCGGATCAAATGGCCCGCGTGTATGCCTATGTGCTCGATGCCTGTGTGACGATGCATCCACATGTCGCGCAGCATGCACCGCAGAGGCTCGCCGATGTCGAAAAGCTGCTGCGAGGCACCGCAGGCGTGCTTTTGAAGCTTCAGCAGCCGCAGGGCCATTTCCCGTTTCCGGACCTGCGCGGCAAAAACATCCGTTTTGGCGACATGACGGAAAAGCAGCTCCAAAACGGCTCGATCCAAATTAAAGACGGCTGGATCATCACGCCTGATCCCGATGGGGGATCGCAGTTTGACACTGGCGTGTGCGGCGTGGCGCTGCTTCGGGCGGGCGAGTTGTTGAAGGATGAAACCTATCTCGCCGCCGGTCATCGTGCCGCGGAATGGGCCGCGAAGCAAAAGTGCTGCGCGAACTTCAATTACAACGCCTTCTCCGTCTCGCTGCTGGCCCGCGCGGGCATGCAGGAGGCCTCGTTGCAAAAACTGCGTGTCGGTGTCGCTCCGGGTCAGGCGAAGAACGGCCGCTGGATTGATCCGCACAACGCCCGCACGGTGTATCACGTCATCATCCTCCGTGCGCTGGCCGATCTCGGACGCTCGGCGGAGGTCGATGCCATCACGCAGCCTGCGATTCGTGCCTTACTCGATGAGTTTGATGCCATGGGCATCACCGTCGAGGCTCTACCCGAGCTGCACGCCCTCGCCAAACAGCATCCTGACGATGCGCGGCTGCAAAAAGCCGTTCGCGACATGGCCTCGGTGATCGTCAGCAAATGCACCGATGGCAAACGCGTCAAAATGGGCGCTCAGCCGCATCAGCTCGCCGCCGTGGTCGAGGTGGTGGAATAAACGAGTGTGGTTGAGTCCTCTGGACTCATCCGTTGCAGCCGAGGCCGCTGCACCACGTTGCTATCGGCTAGGCGGCTTTGATCTGTAGTCCGCTGAGCGTGCCGGTGGCGGTGCTGAAGCGATCGGTTTCGATGCCGAGGCGCTGGAGCATGCTGACGTAGAGGTTGCAGAGCGGCGGCGGATTGTCGGGATCGAAGGCGAGATGCTGACCGTGGCGGAAGCCGCCGCCGGCGAGCAGCACGGGCAGGTTTTTGGTCGAGTGGCTGCTCGCATCGCCAAGATTGCTGCCGAGGAAGACGGTGGTGCGGTCGAGCAGCGTGCTGTCGTCTTCTTTTGATTGCTTCAGCTTGCTGAGAAGCGCCGCGACGGTTTTCATCACCTCCATTTCGACGATCTTGAGCTGCGCGAGCTTGCCCGGGTCCTTGCCGTGATGCGAGAGGTCGTGATGACCGAGTGACACTCCCTGGATCGGCGGCGCAAAGGAGGAGCCAGCGAGCATGATCGTGATCAGTCGCGTCGAATCCGTCTGCAGCGCGAGATGCGCGAGATCGAAGAGCAGATTGGTGCGTCCGATGAGGTCGGCTGGATTCGCGATGTCCTTTGGCGGCTCGACGCTCACCGCGGGTTTCGGTTTCTTCGCCCAGCTTTCGTCATTGACCATGCGCTGCTCGAGTTCGCGCACGCTGGTGAGGTATTCATCGAGCTTGTCACGATCCTCGCTGCCGAGGCCGGAGCGCAGCGACTTCGCCTGCGCCGACACGTCATCGAGGATGCTGCGACCGTCTTCAAGCTTACGAAGCTGCTCCTGCACGTCGCCCGCGCTGCCTTCGAGGAAAAGCCTCGCAAAAACCTTCGATGGCGAGTTGTCCGCTGGGATCAGCGCGCCTGTGCGCGTCCAAGAAAGGCCGCCCGCGCCCTCGCCGGAGAGCGCAAGGCTCGGGAAACGCGTCTGCGTGCCGAGATGCTCCGCCGCGAGCTGATCCAGAGAGATCGCATTGCGAAATCCCGGCCTGCCTGCGCCTGGCACGCCCGTGAGGAAGCTCGCCGAAGCCTGATGGGCAAAGCTCGACCCCATGCCCGCGTGTTGCAGGCCGGAGATCACGGTCATGTCATCACGGAAGTTTTTGACGATCTCCAGGTAGTCCGAAAGCGCGTAGTCTTTGCCCGGCTGCTTTGGAATGAAGTTGTCCGGGTGCAACCCCAGCGGTGCACAAATGCAAACCATGCGCCGCTTCGGTTGTGCAGCGGTGCCCGCAGCGAAAAGGTCCAGCGCAGGCAAGGCGAGGGAGATGCCCGCGGTGCGGAGAAAGGTGCGGCGATTGGTTTTCATGGGCTACTTGGTTTGGAAGACAGGGCTCATCACGACTTCGTGAATCAACGAGCGGAAGCCGAAGTTCTTCGAGCGTGCGTTTGTGACGATGCCCTCGATCTCCGGTCGGTCCACTTTCGTCGGCTCGGCACCGGTGGCGCAGGTCAGCAGCTTCGCGGCGAGTGAGCGGGCGAGTTGTTCTTGGTCTGCGACGAGGAGCTTTTTGAGTTCGTCGATGTTCGCGAAGTGGCGGCCATCCTCCATGGTGCCGGTGGGATCGACGGCGGGGCCCTGTTT
>JBKCXA010000332.1:0-2480 GCA_046316935.1 Prosthecobacter sp. | reverse complement strand
GAGGGCGCGGCGGGTGATGACATGTACTTCATCGATAACGCGGCTGATCAGGTCGTGGAGTCGCTTGGCGCGGGCGTGGATTCGGTCAGCTCCAGCGAGAGCTTCACGTTGTCGGCCCACCTCGAGAATCTCACGCTGCTGGGCAGTGTGATCGCGGAGGGAAACGCGGCGAATGCCACGGTGGGCACGCTGAGTGCCACGGACCCGGACGCGGCAGACACGCACACCTTCACTCTCGTATCCGGCACGGGCAGCACGGACAATGGCAGCTTCACCATCGCCGGAAATGAGCTGCGCATCACGCCGGTGACCAATGCGGGCACGAAAAGCAGCTACGCGGTGCGCGTGCGGGCCACGGATGCGGGCGGCCTCTTCTTTGAAAAGGCCTTCACGGTGCGTGTGGTGGCCACCGGGGCGAATGTGGCGAAGTTTGGCACCTCGCAGCTCCACATCACGCCAGGCTTCAACTACAAGCAGGTCGTGACGGGGAATTTTGATGCCGATGGCATCCCCGACATCGCGGCGATCACCACGAATGATCAGTGCATCGTGCTCCTCAGCAGCCAGGGCTATCTGACGGCGAACACCTATAATACCACCCGGGCGAGCACGGCGGTGGCGGTGGGGGATGTGAATGGCGATGGCATCCTGGATTTGATCATCGGCTGGGGGAACACCTCGCCGCTGACAGCGGGCGTGATGGCCTGCTTGGGCAGCGGTTCGATCACGGGCTTCAACAACGGAACCGTCGAGCTGATCGCACTGCCAAATCCCACGCTCGTTTTGTTTCCTTCCTTCATCAGCGTGGCGGATGTGAATGCGGATAAAAAGCCCGACATCATCGTGCAGACCTCGCTGGAGTCAGACTTCCGGTCGTATCTCAAGAATGGCACTCAGTGGGGATATGATTTCGCGCAGTCTTCGGACACGGTGTTCACCCCGCTGATGCGCGGAGCGGTCGCGGGGGATTTCAATCAAGACGGCATTCTCGATGTGGCGCATGCGACTTCGCTCGGAGGCGGATCGAGCAAGGTTTCTGTCCTCACGATGAATTCGAGCGGCAATTTCACACGAAACGACATGTTCACGCTGTCAGCGGAGATTCAGTCGATCTCCACGGCGGACCTGAATGGCGATGGAAGGCTGGATTTGGCCATCGCAGCCTCGAATGGCTCCAACGGGCAATTGATCCTCGCGAGAAACACGTCGGCGGATGTCCTTCTGGCACCGACTTTTGCCACGCCGGCCACGGTGACGACGGGAACAGCCGGCTTGCTCGGCATTGGCTGCGCGGACATGAACCGCGATGGGCGGCAGGATGTCATCACGAGCGAAAATCAGCAGCTTCGCGTGTTTTACGGCAATGGCGACATGACGGTGACGGCCTCGGCGAACAACCCCATCAGCGTGCCGACGAGCAGTCCGGTCAGCATGAGCTTCGCTGTGGGTGATTTCAGCAATGACGGCATGACGGATGTTTTCGCGGGAAATGGTCAACTGTTGACGAATCTGCGCGGAGCCTTCTTTGCGACGAAGCCGATGGGCCTTCTCGCCGGGCTGGCGCAGCCTGCAAGGCCGGGCGTGCCGCTGCGGATCGGCTCCGCGCCGTTGCAGGCGGGCTTCAACGCGGCTTCCACGGCTCCTTGGCTCACGGTGACGCCTGCGAGCGGCTTTTTGGGCCTTTCATCGCTTTTGGCCGCTGGTGATCCGGCGGCGCTTACGTTTGGAAAACATCGCGGAAAGGTGAATTTGACCTCCGGCATCCTCCAGGGCGCAGAGGTGAATGTGACGCTCGATGTGGCTGCTGCCACGGGGACACTCGGCACCAATCAGATCGTGCCCATTCCGGCAGAAAACAACTGGCGCAGCCCGGTCGCCGTGGGTGACTTCAACAACGACGGACGACTGGATTTCGTGAACGCACGATTGAATAACCCCGGTGACTTCGCTTTTGGCTTCCGCGTGTTGCTGACCGGCTCTGGCGGTGCTTTGACGGCGGTGAATTCCTCTGCCGTGGCGAACACGAATGTGACGCTGCAGCAGCTCATCCCAGGTGATTACAATGGGGATGGTCATCTCGATGTGGCAGGCCTGGAAAGCTGGTCCAGCGGCCGGTATCGGCTGCACCTGGCCTATGGAAATGGCACAGGAAGTTTTGGCCCCACCACTCTCACGGGTGTGCTGGCCGCGACGGGAATGAGTTATGATCCTGTGATTCAAAAGGGCGATTTCAATGGCGATGGCAGGGACGATCTCGTGATGTTCCATGGTGGCGATGCTACCATGCTGCTGGGAACACCGAGCGGAGTCTTTCGCATGGCTGGACGGCCTTGTTTTGTGCGTTCCGTGAACAGCAGCGAAGGACGTATCGACTATGTGGCGGCGGGTGATTTCAATGGTGATGGCTCCTTGGACCTGGTGGCGGATTCTTACCTGCTCCTCGGGGATGGTCAGGGTGGCCTGCGTCTGGCTGGCGCATC
>JBKCXA010000331.1:0-6785 GCA_046316935.1 Prosthecobacter sp. | reverse complement strand
ACCTCGGTGTGCATCATCTCAGGGGTCCAATAGACCTTCTTCGGCTCGTCTTTGGCCGGGGTGACCGGAGCAGGCGTGGGAGCTGCGGCAGGCTTTTCAGCCGCGGGTGCGGGAGCGGCGGCCTGCGAGGGCTTGGCCTTGTCGCCACAGGAGGTCAAAAGGCTGGCGGCGAGGGCAAAGAGGAGGGCGTGGTTGGATTTCACGCTTTCGGGGATGCCGGATTTCTTCCGTGGATGCAAGCCTGAAGTGCGGATGAAAAGCGATGGTGGACGCCGAGTGACCGCTGAACTAGAACGCGGCGTGTTTTTGAGCGCGAAAATCATCCTGCGGGCCGTCGCATCGTTTGCGATCATGGGGCTGGCGTCGTGCATGCTGCCAAGCGGGCATGTGGGGGATGTGACGACGCCTTTTTCGCATCTGGAGAACCTGCTGGGCCAGGATGACGAGGATGGCCTCGCGGCGCGGATGCAGGCAAAGACGATCGACGGCGTGACGGTGACCGCCGCGCTGCTTCCTGATGCGGAGGCGCGGGAGCGCTACGGGGTGAATCTGGCCGCGAAGGGCCTCCAGGCGGTGTGGATGCGCATCGAGAACCGCACCGCAGTGGAGCAGTGGATGCTGGCGGCGCATCTGGACGCGGACTACTACACGGCGAACGAGGCCGCCCATCTCTTCCGGCACCATTTTGGCGGTCTGGGGCAGGCGGCACGCCAGCAGAAATTTCGCGATCTGGCGATGCGGGCACGCCTGGAGCCGGGCAGCCGCCATGAGGGCCATGTGCTGGTGCCGCGCAGCGAGGGCGGGCGCTATGTGGAGATCACCACAAACGGCCTCGGCAGGGTGCGGCGCTTTGGTTTCCCGCTGCGCACGCCGGACGGGCACTTCGACTTCGAGCGAATGAAGCCAGGCAGCATCTACGCGGAAGGCGGGCGTGAAAACGTGTCCCGCGGTGAGCTGCGCCAGCGGCTCGCGAAGCTCGCTCCGACCGTGACGAACGCGAAGGGCACCGTGACGGGCGATCCGCTGAACCTCGTCATCGTGGGCGAAGCCTCGGAGATGATGGCGGCGCTGTCCGAGTGCGGCTGGGACTTCACCCACCGCATCGACGGCTCGACCGTGCGGCGCATGATCCTGGCGGCGCTGCGCGGGAATCCGTATCTCACCGCGCCGGTGAGCTCGCTGTATGTGTTTGGGAGAAAACAGGACGTCGCCTTCCAGCGGGCACGCTCCAGCCTCTCACAGCGGAATCATCTGCGCCTGTGGCTGGCTCCCTGGACGGTGGAGGGCCGCTCGGTGTGGGTGGGACAGGTGAGCCGCGACATCGGCATCAAGATCACGAAGAAATCACCCACGCTCACCACGCATGTCATTGATCCGATGGTGGATGAGGCGCGTCAGTATGTGCTGGAGAGCCTGCTGGAGCGGCTGCGCATCTCGCACTTCGGCTTTGCCCGTGCATCGGAGCCTGCGCCGAAGGAAAAGCCGCGCCAGAACCTGACCGGCGATCCTTACTTCACCGACGGCCTGCGCCTCGTCGTCTTCCTCGCCGATGATCCGGTGGAGGCGGAGGAGGTGCGAAACCTCGGCTGGGACCAGACGACGTGGGGCCCCGTCGAGTATGGTCAGAGCGAGGCCGGACGCTCCACTGCTCCAGCACGATGAACTCTTCTTTTTTCCGATGACTCTGCCTGACCTTCCCCTGCTCTATCACCTGCCCTTGTGGCTGATCCCGCTGCTCTTTCTCGTGCTGCTGGCGGGTTCCTCGGAGTTTGGCTTTCGCTTCGGGCTGCGCCGGAGGCATGCCTGGCCGGATGGCGAGGCGGGCGGCGGCGGGCTGGTTTACAATGCCACGCTGGCGCTGCTGGGGCTGATGCTGGCCTTCACCTACAGCTTCACGGTGAACCACTACGAGCTGCGCAAGCAGGCCGTGATCGCCGAGTCGAACGCCATCGGCACCGCCTTTCTTCGCGCCGGGCTGGCTAAGGAAAAAGGTGGCTCCGAGCTGCGTGAGGCGCTGCTTGAGTATGCCCGCACGCGTGTGTTTGACGGCCCCACCTTCGTCACCCATGCGGCGATCGAGGCGCACCTGCGGCAGTCGCTGGCGGCGCAGGAGAAGCTTTGGCCGGCGACGGAGAAAATCCTCCGCGCCAGCACGCCCGGCCCGGCGGAGGTCTCGCTGATGAGCGCCGTGAACGAGGTGCTCGACATGCACACGAAGCGCCTGGCGGCCGTGTTTGACTACCTGCCGGCCTTTGTCGTGCTGGTGCTGCTGCTGCTGAGCGCCGCCGCCATGGTGATGACGGGCTATGTGGCGGGACTCTCCGGCCGCCAGTGCCGCTGGCGCATGACCTGCTTCATCTGCGTGCTCGCCTCGGCCCTGTATGTGATCACGGAGTTTGACCGTCCGCTGGAGGGGCTGATCCAGATCAGCCAGCGGTCCATGGAGGAGGAGATCGCCTCGATGGAGACGGATCTGGCCAAAGAAAAGGCCGCGAGGTGATCGCGGCCTTTGTCAGATCGAGAAGGATGAAAAACGGGCCGCGTCTTACTGCGCGAAGGCCTGCGGGTCCTTGTCGCCCTTGGCACCTGGCTTCACCACCATGCCGACGGGCATGCTGGCCTTCTCCAGATTCAAGAGCTGGCTCACGGTGACGAATTGATACCCTTTGGCGATGAGCTGGTCGAACATCGCGGGCATCGCGGTGATGGTGGGCGGATGGATGTCATGGGCCAGCATGATGGCCCCCGGGTGCGCCCCATTGACGAGGCGGCTGGTCACCGCGGCCACGCCGGGACGACGCCAGTCCTGCGGATCGACGCTCCACATGATGGTCGAGTAGCCGAACTCGGAGAACATCATGTCCTTGATGCGCTGGTTGATGGCACCATAGGGCGGACGGATGAGCTGGGGGCTGACTCCGGCGACCTCTTTCACGGCGTCGGCGGACTGCTGCAATTCCTTGCGGATCTGCTCGTCGGAGCGGCTGGTGAGGCTGCAATGCGTCCAGGTGTGATTTCCAATCTCATGACCTTCCGCGATCATGCGGCGGACGATGTCCGGATACATCTTCACCTGCTTGCCGATGAGGAAGAAAGTGCATTTGATGTTCCGCTCCTTCAGGAGGTCGAGCAGCTTGGGCGTGTTCGAGGGATGCGGACCGTCGTCAAAGGTCATCGCGAGGATCTTCTGGCTCGTTTTGACCGAGGAATAGGAGACACGCACGCCGGCAGGTGGCGTGGTGGGCAGCGAGGACGGGTTGTTGAACTGCTTCGCGATCGGATTTGGCACGTCCTTGGCCGTGCCGTTGTTCTCCTCGAAGGGCAGGGCGCGGCGGACTTCACCGTTGGAGGTCGCGTCGGCGATTCCGGTGTCTTTAGACGAGGAGCAACCGGCCTGGGTGCTCAGGAGAATGCCGAACCAGAGACTGAGATACATGCGTGTGGGGGTCACAGGGCGGCGAGAGTAGCGGCTGCGGGCGATTTAGAAAGCCTGAATTTGTAAAACACCCCGCTGGAGCGTTGCCATGCCGCCACAAATTGGGCTTTGAATTCTGCCGCGGGCAGCGGCTTGGTTGCCCCCACATGGCATTCCGACTCGATCAGGCAATCGTCCGCGGCGAACTCGACAACACCGAGCAGGGTCGCGTGCGTGGTCGCATCTGGCTCGAGGGGCGGAAAGAGCCTCTCACCCTCGACCTCGAAGGGGATGCCTGGCGGGACGTCGCCGGAGCCCGCATCACCTTCACCAATCCGGAACCCAGACGCCAAAAGAACCAGGGCGACCTCAAGTCCGTCCAGCATGGCATCGTGGGAGACATCACCGTCTCCAAAAAGGTGAAGCACATCACCGCCAGCGACGAGGAGTGGCAGCTCTGCATGGAGGAGGGAAGGCAGCCGCCCTTTGAGTGGCGGAACTCGATCTACATTGAGTGGTTCTCCGAGGAAAATGGCCGCGTCGTCATCGAGAGCGCCGATTTTGAGATGCAGATCACCGAGTTCGCCTGGCAGATGGACGAGGCGGAGGAGCAGGCGCAGCAGTTCGCCAACCTCAATGCCATGCGCAACTGGCTCGCCACCATTATCCGGCGGCCGGAGAAAAAGCCGCGCGATGACGAGGATGACACCTTTGACGCCGACGACGAGGCTCCCATGTCCGAGGCCGAGTGGGAGGAGTCCCTGAAGCTCTCCGACCGCGTCACCGACGCCCACATGGAGGCGATGGACAAATACGCCGACGACGATGACGACGAGACCAAGGTGGCCTTTGTCATGGGCTGGGACCACATGCTCGACATGATGGCGCAGGCCCAGGAAAACTCCGGCAAGCCGCCGCGGGCGGATGAAGCGCCATCCGTGGAGGATTTCGATGATGACGATGACGAACCCGAGGATGCCGGTGAGGAATGGAAGGGCGATGAGGACGAGCTCTCCAAGATCGATCAAGATGACGAGGAGGAGTTTTTCGCCGATTACATGGAGGAGCGTCGCAGCCACCCGCTGCAAAAATCCGCCCACCAGCTCGTCACCCGCATCCTGCGGGATCTCCGCGATGAGGACCGCGACGAGGGCATCGAGGACGAGGAGGCCCGCAACACGCCGCTCAGCCGCTTCATCTCCAACACCATGAGCATCAGCGGCAAGCTCGCCGGGGCGCTCAGCACCCGCCGCTTTGCCGAGGGCTCCGACGCCGGCTACACGCTCGCCATTTTAAAGCGCTGCCTGAACTGGTCGAACGAGGCGCTCTCCGGTCTGAACGCCCTCCTGGCCGATCCCACGTGGGAGGACCGCCACACGCTTTTCAGTGAATACAAACGCGAGCTCCATGCCATCCGCGATGGCATCACCGACCTCCGTCAGGAGATCCGCCTGAAGAATCCGGGACTCTGAGCCCGCGGACTGAGCAAACCGGCCGCCTCGCCGCGTATTTTGCCGCATCATGCTCCGTCCATTCGTCCTTCTGCATTCCGCATTTGTCATTTTCGTCGCCACCGCCGCGGCCGCACCCGGCGTGATCGATTACGACAAGCAGGTCCATCCCTTCCTCAAAGACAACTGCATCGCCTGCCACAACAAGACCACCACCAAGGGCGGGCTGAACATGGAGACGCCCGAGCTCATGATCAAAGGCGGCGAGACCGACAAAGGCCTCATTCCCGGCAAAGGCGCCGATAGCATCATCTACCAGGCCGCCGCGCACACGTGGGACAGCGAGATGCCGCCGAAAGGAAACAAAGTCGGTGCGGTGAACCTCACCTCGCAACAGCTCGCCATCTTGAAGGACTGGATTGATCAAGGCGCACGCCCTTCGCCGAAGCGTGACAAGGTCATCGCCTGGGAACCGCTGCCCGCCGGCCACCAGCCTATCTTCGCGCTCGCCACCACCGCGCAGGGCGATTTTGCCGCAGCAGCACGAGCAAACCAGATCAGCCTCTACCACCTGCCCTCGCAGAGCCTCGTCACGAAGCTCACCGATGAGTCGCTGATCAAATCCGGCCTCTACAAACAGCCCGGCGTAGCCCATCGCGATCTCGTGCAGGCTCTCGCCTTCTCGCCGGATGGCACGCGCCTCGCCACAGGCAGCTTTCGCGAGGTGAAAATCTGGAAACGCGAGATCAAAGCCCCCGCGCCGGTCGCCTCGACCAAGTTGACCGCCACTCAAGAGGCCGACAACAGCATCAAACTCAGCGAGGGCACCAAACTCATTGCCCACATCAAGACCGATCTCGCCAGCCAGCAGGCCCTCGCTCAGCGCACGCTCGCCGCGGCGCGTGCTGCTTTGGAGGTCACCTTTCAAAACGAGGCCATCAAACGTGCCGAGACCGATGCCACCGAGCAGACGAACCGTTTGAAGAAAGCCAACGAACTCGCCGAGCTCGCCAAAAAGAGCCTTGAGGACAAAAAGAAGGACCTGAAGGCCAAAACGGACGCGAAAGCCGCCGCCGACAAAAACACCACCACCGATGCCAAGGCCACGGAAGCCAAGGAAAAGGCCGCCACCGACCTCAAGCTCGCCCAGGAGGCCGTCACGCGTGGCGAGGCCGCCATCACCGACACCGCCAACGAGATCAAACTCGTCACCGAGAATGAAAAGAAGGCCAAACAAGCCGTCGTCGATGCCAAGGCGCGCCTCGAAGTCGTGAAAAAGGAATCCGACAAAGCCAACACCGAGCGCGACACCTTCGCGAAGTCGCTCGCCACGGTGATGAAGAAGGCCAAGGCGCTGCAATTCAGCACCAACGGCCTCGAATTGATCGCCACCTATGACAGCGGCCCCGCCCAGGCCTGGAGCACCGCCACAGGCAAACCCATCGTGCCCGGCAGCACCAGCACCGCGTGGACACTCGAGCGCTCACTCGGCAGCGGCGATGGCAAATCGCAAATCACCGACCGCGCCAACAGCCTCGCCTTCTCACCCGATGGCAAGACGCTCGCCATCGGCAGCGGCGAGCCCTCCCGCAGCGGCGACATCACCTTGTGGGACATCACCACTGGCAAGCTCGTGACGAACTACGCCGAGCGTCATCTCGACAGTGTCTTCGCCCTCGATTTCTCGCCCGATGGCAAACTCCTCGCCTCCGGCGGTGCCGACAAAGCCGTGCGCATCACCGATTTGACCAGCGGCAAAGTCGTAAAGGTCTTCGAAGGCCATACGCATCATGTCCTCGGCCTCTCGTGGCGTGCCGATGGCCGCCTGCTCGCCAGCAGCGGCGCGGACAACGTTGACAAAGTTTGGGACTGGACCACGGGAGATCTCCGCAAGAGTGTCGATGGCTGGGACTCGGAGG
>JBKCXA010000330.1:0-13467 GCA_046316935.1 Prosthecobacter sp. | reverse complement strand
CAACTTGGGCGACACGCTGATGCGCGAAGACGGCGTGCGCGTGAACCAAATCAACCCCGGTTGGGTGCTCACCGAGAACGAGGCCAAACGAAAGCGCTCCCACGGCCTCAAAGACGACTGGTATGCCGATCTGCCGAAAGTCTATGCTCCCGCTGGTCGGATACTCTGGCCGGATGAGATCGCCGCCTGCGCCGCCTGGCTCCTCGCCGACGAATGCGGCCCGATCAGCGGCCAGGTCTTCGATCTGGAGCAGCATCCGTTTATCGGGCGGAATCCGCCGAAGGATGCGAGCACCATTCCGACGAAGTGAGTCTTTGCATTCGTCATTCTGAATTCGTCATTTCATCATCATGCCCCAACTCGCCGCCTTCCCGAAAGCCTTCATGGTCGCCCTTTGCAAAGAAGGGACGATGACCGTCTCCGAATGGATCAAGCTCGCCTCCACGCTCGATGTGCAAGGGCTGGAATGGTATGCGGGCTTCCTGGAGATGGCCGATGAGAAAAACTGGCCACGCTTTCGCCGGGAGGTCGAGGACAACGGCAAGGTCATCCCGATGATGTGTTGCTCGCCCGACTTCACGCATCCCGACGCCGCCTTCCGCGAGAAGGAGATCGCCAAGCAGAAGCGCTGGATCGACATGACGCACACGCTCGGTGGCAGCTACTGCCGTGTGCTTAGCGGCCAGCGCCGGCCTGAATTGACGCTGGATGAAGGCGTGAAGTTCGCTGCGGACTCGATTTATGCCTGCCTGCCGTATGCGCAGGAGCGCGGCATCACGCTGATCATCGAAAATCACTACAAAGACGACTTCTGGGAGTATCCCGAGTTCGCGCAGAAGATGGATGTCTTCTGCAAACTGGTCGATGCGGTGAATCATCCGAACTTCGGCGTGAACTACGACCCCTCGAACACCTACCTGGCCGGTGAGGACCCCATTGAGCTGCTAAAGCGCGTCTCGCATCGCGTCGTCACCATGCACGCCAGCGACCGCTACCTCGCCGAGGGCACCATCGAAGACCTCCGCAAGGAAGAAGGCGGCGCTCAAGGCTACGCCAAACGCCTCCGCCACGGCGAAATCGGCAAAGGCCTCAACGACTACGACGCCATCTTCACCGAACTGAAGAGCAAGGGCTTCAACGGCTGGATCAGCATCGAAGACGGCGTCGATGGCATGGAACAGCTCGCGCGGAGCGTGGAGTTCTTGAAGAAGAAGATCGCGCAGCACTGGGCGTGATTTCCCGACTTAGAGATTCGCGGCGTAGGCCTGGAGTTCACGGTATTCGGCAAGGATGCGTTTCACGGCGGCGACGGTGGCCTTCACCTGCGCTTCCATCGGTGCGAGGGCAGGCGTTTCAAACACGATCTCCAGCGCACGCGGCCGCTGCTCGGGAGGGGCGCTGAGGATGCCGAGGTAGCCTTCTTTGATGATGCCGCGGCGGGCATTGAAGCCGTCGATGACGGGGGCTTCGTTGCGCGTGAGGAAGGCGCTGGCGGCTTGCAGCGCAGGCTCGAGCAGATGCTCGCTGAGCAGATCGCCGCTGACGAAGCCGTAGCAGCCGTCGGAGGTGTCGTCGGAGTGCAGGGAGATGATGCCGTCGTATTTTTCGCGGCGCAGCTCGGCCTCCAGATAGAGGATTTCGGGTTCGGTGGAGCCTTTCCAGAATTCGCGATTCAAATCGAGCCCGCTGTGGCTGTGCCGCGTGCCGAGGGCGAGGCCGGTGGGATTGCAATCCGGGTAAAAATGCAGTTCGTAGTCGTGCAGTTCCTCAGGCCGCTGCTCCGCCCATCTGCTGAGTTCCTGCGTGGCGAGCGTGCCAGCCTCCTCATCGCCATGAATGCCGGCGAAGATGCCAAATTTGATGCCGTGGCCGGGTTTGAGCGGCTTGTGGACGATTTGGGTGATGAAGGCTTCTGGCATTCGCGGCGTGACGTGCCGGAAAAACGAGTGTTTGGCAAGTCACCGCGTCACTCGCACGCGCATGAAGCGTGGCACGCCGGTGGTGACGGCGATGGTGTCGCGGACGACGAGCTGGTTGGCGGTGTTGGTTTCGATGATGAGACCGGCGCTGCTCCAATTTGTGAGGTTGCTGCTGGCTTCGACGATGAAGGTGACATCGGTGGCGGCGGGGTTTTTGGGTATGGAGAGACGGAGGTATTGATCGCCACTCACAGGCGTGAGTTCGACGACTTGCGGGCTGGCGTTCTGGATCACGCCATTGGTGCCGACGGCGTATTCGAGGAGGTTGACGACGCCGTCGCCATCGGCATCGGCGGTGGCTTCGCCCGTGGGGTCGTTTTCGTTGCCGGTGCCACTTTGATCGAGCCACTGGGCGAAGGGGGAGGTGTAGGCATTGAAGGAGAAATCGAAGAAGCTCTTCGTGCCGGTGTCGTCGGCGCTCAGTCGGAAGGCGTAGATGCCCTGGTTGGCGAGCGTGGCGGTGGTATCGGTGAGGGCGGCATTGGCGAAGACGAGTCCGCCGGGGCCGCTGCGCAGACTCCAGAGGCTGCTGGGAGCAGCGGGGAGCTCATCATCGCTGAGGGTGCCATCGAGCGTGAGAGGCGAGTAGCTATTGGGGACCACGCTGGCGGTGGCGGAGACGATGGGGGCTTTGTTCAAGGCGGTGACGCTCAGATTGGTGAAGGTGCAGGTATTGAGCGTGCCGGTGGCGCCGCTGGCGTTGTTGACGAAGAAGCCAGCCCACACGGGCGTGGTCATGATGATGGTCTGCGGCTGGCCGATCTGCGTCCAGGCATTGGGGCCGCCTGTGGTGCTGTTGTGCGTGGCACGGTAGCCGATGACGCTGTTGCCACGGCGAACGATGCGCATCCAGTTTCCTGCGGCGATGCCGCTGGGCACGCCGCCACCGCCGCCACCGGCGAGATTGGTCCAGTAGTAGCCGCTGTAGGCACCGGTGGGCATGCGTCCGAGGTGAAGCTGGGCTCCGCCTTCGATGCTCTCGGCGATGCGGATGCCGCCGCTGCTGCTGCCCGCGCCGCTGGAGTAGGTGACGAGACGGCAGCGCATGTCCAGATCGCCAAAGTATTGCCAGCCATAGAAGTAACCGCTGCTCGATCCCGTGACGGTGTAGGTGGTGCCATTGAAGCTGGCACTGCCGGCTGCGTTCGGCGCGGTGCCGCTGTCATCATTGAGCAAAGCGGGAGCGGTGGGCGCGGGTGTGAGCGAGACGTTGTCAAAGACAGCGGTGGCGCTGGTCGAGGCGTTGTTGCTCGTCGCGGTGAGGCCGTAGTAGGCGGTGGTGTTCAGCAAGGGCACGACGACGGGTGTGCCGATGGCGGTCCAAGCGGTGCCATCGCTGCTGTAGCTGGCGCTGATCTCACTGGTCGTGGCGTTGCGATCGAGTTTGAGCCAGAACGGCAGCGCAGGAGCCGCTGCGGAGGCGACGGTGTCATTTCCAGCCGCGGCTCGCGTGCGGAACTGAAGCCCGGTGCCGGGCACCAAGCCCAACACAGCACGATTGGCCCCGCGATTGAAGGAATCGCGAATGGTGATGCCGGCGAGGGCTGCGGTGGTGGAAAAGCTCGTGACGCGGGCGACAACGCTGCCATCGCCGGTGATGTCGCGAAGCATGACGTGAGCCTGATCGTTCGCTGTGGCGGCATAACCGGCTCCCGTGCCGGTCACGCTGAAAAGACCGCCGTATTCGAGACCCTGGCCGCGACGTGCGGAAGAGGGGCCGAGGTCCTGAGTGAGCCAGTTTGCGGCCACGGCATCGTTTCCGACCAAAACGGTCGCCTGATCGGTGACGGTGAACTGGCCATCGGTGACACTGATGCGCAGAACGTAGGTTCCAGCGGCCGCGAAGGTCACAGCGGTCGTGGTGGCATTGGGCGATTCGATGGTGGCAGTGCCGGGACCACTGACGCAACTCCAGCTGGTGGTGAGCGGATTCGGCGTGCCGTCATCGCTGACCTGGGCGCTGACGATGACGCCATTGGTGCTGGCGACGAGCGGCGACTGCACGGAGGGGCTGTCGATGAACACGGTGGGCGGGATGTCGTTGTCGGCGATGGTGACATTGGCGAAGGAGGCTGCGCCGATGTCGTAGCTGCCAGTGGAAAGGGAGAGCGTGACATCCTCCGGCCCTTCGATGTTGGCATCGTTGGCGGGCGTGACATTCACGGTGACGGACGTTTGCCCGATCGGAATGCTCACCGGCGTGCTGATCGTGGTGTAATCGGTGCCATTCGTGGCGGTGCCCGCGATGGTGAGAGCCACGCTGAGCGCCGCCGTGGTCGGTGCGGTGCGGGTGATGGTGAACTGCCCGGGGTTTCCTGGAGTTTCGGAGGCGTTCGCATCATTGGCGACGATCGTCACGGTGCTGCGGTCATCATCGGCGAGATTCACCGTGGCCGAGGCGGGTGTGCCGACGACGTAGCCGCTGCCTGCGGCGACGGTGAGGATGATGGTTTCATTGCCTTCGTTGCTCGTGTCCTGCGTGGGTGTGACGTTGATCACGAGGCTGGCCTGGCCAGCGGGAATGGTCTGCGTGGTGCTGATGGCGGCGTGGTCGGTGCCATCGGTGGCGCTGCCAGTGCGGGTCAGCGTGACGACCATGTCCGCGGAGGTGTCGCCGGTGCGGGTGAGGGTGAACTGGCCTGCGTCGCCGCTTTCGGAGGCGCTGGGATCATTCGCCACGATGCTGACGGCGGGTGAATCGTCATCGGTGATGGTCAGCGTGTGCGTGGAGGCGCTGCCGAGGACGGCATTGACTGGATTGATGAGGGTGACGGTGAGGGTTTCGGTGCTTTCGAGGGTGGCATCATCGGTGATGGGCACAGGGATGAATTTCACGCTCTCACCGGCGGCAAAGCTGAGCGTGCCGCTGGTGGTGGTGTAATCACCGGGCGGCGTGGCGGTGCCGTTCGAAGTGGTGTAATCGACGCTGGAGGTCGCGGTGGCCGGTGTGCTGAGCGACACGGCGATCTGGGCCGAGCCTGCATTTTCGACCACAGAGCCCGATGGGGCCGCGAAGCCCGCAAAAGGCTGCGCGGGTGGATTGTCATCGTCGATGATGCTGTAGGTGAACTGCGTGATCGGGCCGAGCTGAGCACCGTTGGGGTTTCTGAGCAGGATGGTGAGGTTGTCGTTTGGCTCGTCCATGGTGTCGTTCACAATGGAGAGCGGGATGTTCTTCGTCTGCTCGCCGATGCCAAAGGTGAGCACGCCGTTGGCGAGGGAAAAATCCACCCCAGCGGCGAAGGCGGTGGTGACGGAGGTGTTTCGATAAATGAACTCAGCGCCCGCATTGGCCACGCTGCCGATGTAGAGGCTGCGAGTGCGCCAGTTCGTGCTCTCACGCACCATGAGGCCGGCCTGCGCATTGGCATTGCCACCGCTCTGCGTGAGCACGCGGGCGATGAGGGTGAAATTCCCCGTGACCGGTGCGGCGAGAAAGTGGCACTCGTCCTCCGTGCCGCCGATCTGCGCCCCGACGGCGCTGAGCGTGTGAATGCCGCCGGCCACGCTGTCCGTGCCCTGGCCATTCACAAAGCCGACCGTGCGCCCCGCAAATGGCGGCGAGCCGGTGAGCGAGACATTGTCAAAAGTGGCCGTGGTGGCGCTGCCGTTGTCATTGCGAGCACTCACCGCGAGACCCGCCAGCGAATCCGGCGGCAGTGCCATCGTCTGCGGTGTGCCGAGCGTGCTCCAGGTGCTGCCATTACTGGACTGTGAAGCAGTGAAAAGATCCCCTGATCGCTCAAGGCGCAGCCAGAAGGGGCGCAGCATGGAGGTGGTGTTCGTCACGTTGGTGGAACTGCTGCTGGTGGTGGCGCGGTATTGAAAGGCGCGGCCATTGCCCGGCGTGGCGGCCATGATGGCCTGGCGTGAACCCGCCGCAGTCGTCTCGCGGATCATGACGCCGGCCTTGGCCCAGGCGGAGGTGTTCGTCTGCGAGGTGATGCGGGCGGTGATGGTGCAGTTTGCCGAGGCATTCACGGGGAACCAAACATAGCGGAATTCATCCACCGTATTCCAGATGTCCGCGCCCGAACCATTCACGGTGTAAACGCCTGAAGCCACCGAGTAACTGCCTGCGGCGCCCACCGCGCCGATGTCCGCACTGGTGACGGCTCCCGTGCTGCCGCCAGCGCTGAGTCCGTCGATGGTGAGGTTGTCAAAAGTCACTGCGCCGAGCGTGCCATCCGCTCCTGAGCACACCGCCAGGCCGGCGAGGTAATTCGTGGCCGTGAAGCCGCTCAGGTTCTGCGTGGCACCGAGCTGGGTCCACACCACGCCGTCATTGGAGGCGTGGGCGGTGAAGCTGGTGCCGGTCTTCACCAGGCGCAGCCAGTAGGGCAGTGGCTGCGTGGCACTGGGGGTGGTGCTCGAGGTGGAGTTGCGGCTGCCGCTGTCCACCAGGTATTCCACCGTCACAGGTGCTGCGGCCGCACTGGCGAGCGTGACCGGCACATTCACCGTGGTGACATTCTCCAAACCTGCGGCGCTGCTGCTGCTGAAGGCCACCGTCTGCGAATTCGTGTCATTGTCCGCGATATACATCACCGCGCCGGGGCCGCGTGAGTAGCTGCCGGGAGCGAAGTCGAAGGTGATCGTCTCCGTGCCCTCGGCCAGCGTGTCATTCACGATGGTCACAGGCACGTCCACGCCGGTGGCTCCGGCGGGGATCGTCACACTCGCAGGCGCGGTGAAGTCAGTAGTCAGCGTCGCCGTGCCACCGTAGGCCAGATTCACCGTCACGGCGGAGGTGGTGCTGCCGAGGCGGGAGATGTAAAACTTCACCGGAGAGGTCGTGGCACCCTCGGTGATGCTCACAGCGCCGCCCGTGCCCACCTGGGTGTCCACCACGAGGGTGTTGCCGTTGTCATTGTCACGCAGCCAGGCGGTGGAGGTGGCGCTGATGGGGAAGAACTGGTAGGCGGCGGAGCTCAGCAGCGTCACGGAGATCGTCTCCTGGTCCTCCAGCAGCGCATCATTCACCGGCCAGACGATGAGATCGAGACTCGACGCACCAGCGGGGAAGGTCGGCGCGACGGTGGCGGCACTGAAATCCACCGTGCGAGCCTCGCGGATGTTTCCGCTGTCACCGATGCACCACACATTGTCCGCATCAGCCCCAGCAATAGCTTGGAAAGAAGGATTCCCCGTCGTCACGCGGGAGGTCTGCCACAGAGTGCCGCCATTCTGCGTGCGCAGCAGCCAGCCGCTGGTGCCGCTGATCCAAACATGGCTGGCATCGCTGCCCCACACGCCGCTGAGGTCATTCGTGATGCTCGAAGCCTGCGCCGCCCAAGTGGTGCCGTTGCCTTTCAGGATGACACCGCCGGTGCCCACCGCCCACAGATTCGTGGCGCTGCTGCCCCAGATGCCGCGCAGGCTTGCCGTCGTGCCGCTCGTCTGAGCTGACCAGGCCGTGCCGTTCCACTTTAAAATGGTGCCGCCATCACCCACCGCCCACACATTGCTCGCATCCGTGCCCCAAACGGCATAAAGCGCGCTCGTGGTGCCGCTGGTCTGCGCTGACCATGCCGTGCCATCCGTGCTGCGACGAATCAGGCCGCTATCTCCCACCACCCAAAGGCTCGTGGCGCTGCTGCCCCAGATGCCACGCAGCCGCGTCGTGGTGCCGCTGGTCTGCGCCGCCCATGACGTGCCATCCGTGCTGCGGCGGATGGTGCCACTGTCACCCACAGCCCACAGACTTGTCGTGCTGCTGCCCCAGATGCCGCGCAGAGCGTTCGTCGTGCCGGAATTTTGCGCCGCCCAGGTGCTGCCATCGCCTTTCAAGATGCGCCCGGAATCACCCACGGCCCAGAGATTGCTGCTGCCGCTGATCCACAGACCACGCAGATGCGTGGTGATGCCGGAATTCTGCGCCGCCCAGGCTGTCACCTTGTAGTCCGCCGCTTTGTCCGTCGTGCCGCCGATGCCGAGCTGCACGGGAAAGGCCGCGCCGCCCGCCGCATCCCTCAGAGTGATGCGGAAGTTTGCGCTCGCATTGGCACCCTCCGTCGCGTTCGCGGTGTTCACCATTTCGAGGTAGGGCGTATCGCCGGCGTGGTCATTGATGTTCACCGTGGCCGAGGCGCTGCTGCCGAGAATGTAGTTCGTGGCATTCGCACCCAGATTCAGCACGCAGCGCTCCACGCCCTCACCCAGCGAATCAAACCGAGGCACGATGGTGATGGCTGCGGAAGACTGACCGGCGGGAATCTGGATCAAACCGGGCATCCACTCGTAATCCACGCCATGCAGCGCCATGATGCCGGTGTTATGCACGCCGGAGAAGGCATAATAGATCGTCAGCGGACTCGAAGTGTCTCCTGTGCGGGTGATCAGGAAGGTGCCCGTGTCCGCCACCGCACCCGAAACGCTCAAATCCACCTCCGTGGCCTCCGCGTCACTCGCGATCACATTCACCGTTTGAAGGTCATCATCGTAAATCGACGCCGTGGCGGTCACTGCGAGCGGATCGACGATGTAGGCCGCATTCGTGCCCAGCGTCAAAATCGCCGTTTCGAGGCTTTCGGAGCTCGAATCATTCACCGGAGCCACTTCAACCGTCGCAGCGGCATTGCCGGCCAAAATCGTAACCGAGCCGGTCAAAGCCGAAAAATCCGTCCCACTGCCCGCCGTGCCGGAAACCGCATAATTCACCGTCAAATCGGCTGCCGTGCTGCCTGTGCGTGAAATCGTGAAAACCGCCGGAGTGGCAAGGTTTTCCACCGCCATGTTCTTCGTCGCCGTGAGGCTCACCTTCGGCAAAGCGGTGTCATCATCTCCAATGACCACCGTGGCACTCGAGGCGGAGCCCACGAGGTAGCCATTGCCCGGCCCGAGCTGCAAAAGAACCGTCTCAGGCCCTTCGCTCGATGTATCGACGACCGGCGTGACCGTCACATCCAGCGTGGCCGCATCTGCCGGGATCGTGAAGGTGCTGAAACCCTGCGAACCAGTCACATAAGCCGGTGTTAGCGTGTAGTCCGTCGTGATCGTGGCACCGCCTATGGCCGAATTCACATTCACCACGAGGTCCTGCGAGAGATCCCCCGTCCGTGTGAGGCGGAAAGTGCCCGGCGTGACCGGCGCGGCCTCGTTCGCGTTCGGATTCTGCGCCGTGATCGTCACCACGCTCTGCGCCGTCGCGTCGAAATTCGCCCCGCTGAAGCTTGGTCCCACCACGATGCTGTTGTTGAAGAGCTCGCTGAAACTGTAGCCGTAAAGCAGCGGCGTGAGTGTGTAGGTGTTTGCCGAGAGATTTGGGATCGTGAAGTAGCCGTCCGCATCGCTGATGACGCCGTTCGCGTTGTTCGCAGTCACCACCACATCGGACAAGCCCTGCCCCATCAATGTCACCCGGCCGCTGATCGTAAACGTCGCCGCGGAACCCACCGTGATCAGCTTGTTCCGTGTCACCGTGCCGCCCTTCATGTCACTCACCGTGCAGGTCACGATGTAGGTGCCCGCCACGGTGAACTGCCGCGTGATCACACTCGCATTCGGCGAGACGATCTGCGTCGTGCTGCCAAAGTGCTGCCAGTTGTAGGCCAGCACGTCACCATCGACGTCGTTCGCCGTCGCGGTGAAGGTCACGGTGCCATTCAGCGGGATCACCTCCGCACTCGCCGCCAGCGTCATCGTCGGCGCGTGGTTGCCCGGATCGGTTCCCAGGTTCACCTGCACATCCAGGTAACGCGGATTGTCATTCACCGCCACGGTGGTCACATAGATGCCGCTCTCCGTGTCGCCAAAAGTGGCGCCGAGGGAGATGGGCGAGTCCGTTTTGCCAAAGGGCGAGCCATTCGTCGTGTCGATGAGCTGGAAATTCCCACCACCGCCGTTCGGGAAGCGCCAGCCGAAGACGAGTCCGTTTTTCGCGAAGGGATTCGACTCGAAGAGCGATCGCACCATGCCCCAGTAGGTGCGCTGAGAGTCCTTCTGGATCGTCAGTGCATAGCGGAACCTCGAATCGAGCACATGCTGGTCAAACGCATGGATGCGATACAGCCCGCTCTGCGTCACCGGCTGCAAAAAACCGTTCGGCAGCCAGCGGATCTGGTTCTTGCCCTGGGCATTGTAATGTCCCGTCGGCGTTCCCCCGCCACCCATCACATCGAAGATGTCGCCATACTCATTGTTTGCTCCATTGCCGATGCTGCTCGTGCCGGCGGTATCCCAGAAATTCGAGTGCCCCAGGCCGAAGGTGTGGCCGATCTCATGCGCCCACAGGCCCACATCATCACTGCGACACCATACCGTGCTGCCGCCCGCCAGACCGCCGTAGCTGCCAGGCCCGCCATTGTGGCGCATCACATGGCAGTCGTAGTCATTCGTATCAAAGCCCAGCTTCCGCGCCTCATTGCGGGCATCCGCGTGCGAAATACCTGTCCCGCCGATGTCGCCCCCATTGCTCGAATCCCGGTTCACATACCACGCCTCATTGTGTGGCAGCTTGATCGGCGGCGTCACCACGCCCACGAGCGAGAGACGACCATACGAGGCCTTCGAGTAATGGTCCGCCACATCGCGCAGTGTCGCATAAAGCCTCTCCTCCGTGCTTGGCGGCGTGTTTTGATCCGCGTAAGTCACATTCATCGCCAGCACCTTGATCTGCCCCAGCGAAGGCGTCGGCGATGACGGCAAAATACCCGAAAACGCCATCGAGCCACCCGTCACGCCCTCGCCATAGAGGATCGTCTGGTTTTGAATCGCGATGTGCGAGCCATCGCAGAACGTGATGATCTCAATGGGCGTCTCCACCGCCGCCAGCGTCTCAGGGACCTCCGCAGGCACATCCTGCGGCTCGATCACATACTTCCCAGACACCGGGCAATCACCCACCACCGGCTTCCCCTCCGGCAAAATTTCCCCGACCTCCAGCCGACGTGTCGGCTCATCGCTGATCGCGAATTCCGAATCCATCGCCACGCCATTCACATAAGCACCCGCCGTCCACGTCAGCTTCTTCTCCCGCTCGCCATACACATAAGCGCGATACGTCCCGCCCTTCTCCAGCTCCACCTCACGATACGTCGGCACTGGCGGGTCATCCCGGTTCAGCGGCACGCCCTGCATCACACGAATCGCCCCGATGTGGTTCATCCGCTTCTCCAGCAGCGAAACACTCTCCGGCGGCAATTTCTGCCTCACCACCATCGGCACCGCCTTCTGAATCGCCTCCCGCGGATTCTCCATGATCAACGCCTTGAACACCGGACGGCGTTCTTGGGCCAATTGCACACCTTTGGAGATCAAATCGGGATTCCGTGTGCGCAGGTAGTCCTTCGTCCACTCGGTGAAATCATGCATCGGATCGTCCGAAATGGCTGTGGAGACCGTTTCGAGGCGTTTGGAGTCCAGACGGGCTGGTGAGGCCGTCGCGACCGAAGGCTGCAAAGGGATCGCCGGGTCCCGTTTCTCCTCGGAAACAGGCCGCAGCAAGAAAAGCAGCGACGATAAAACGGCCGCAAGGGCCAGCAGGAGGCGAAAGCGCATGGTTGGGGTGGTTGGTTGGGCTGTCCGAACGCATGGGCAGACAGCCGCATTAGGCCGCTGCTCGTTCTGAAAGAGCTTTTGCTCAAAAGACTACCAGACCACCCCGAAAAGCGTCAATGACTGCCTTGCGCCTTACTTCATGAGCTCCTTCACCGTCGGCTCGATGGCATCCGCCCACATCTGGTAGCCTTTGGCGTTCAGGTGGAGCAGGTCGGGCATGATGTCCTTCGGCAGGGTGCCATCAGGCTGCAGGAAGGTGGTGCCGATGTCCTTGAAGATGACTTTTTTGCCATCGGCGAGCCCGGCGAGGAGCTGGTTCGTGGCCGCGTTTTGCTGGCGCATCTTGTCCTGCGGCGTGGCACCGCGGGGGAAGATGGCGAGCAGAAGCATCTTCGTTTCTGGCATCTTCTTGGCGAGGATATCGAGGATCATCTTCACGCCAGCGGCGGTCTGCTCGGGTGGGGAGGTATAGATGGCGTTGTTGTGCTCGGCGGCAGGGCGGCCCTGGTGGCCCGTGTTGTTCGTGCCGATCATGAGCACGATGAGCTTGGGCTTCAGGCCGTCGAAGTTGCCGTTTTGCAGACGCCAGATGACATGCTCGGTGCGGTCGCCGCCGATGCCGAAGTTCGCGGCCTTCAGCGGGGCCCATTTTTGCGCCCACACCTCTTTGCCGTTTCCTTCCCATCCCTGCGTGATCGAATCACCGAGGAAGACGAGCTGCGCTTCGCCCTTCTTGGAGGTCTCGTTGAAGGACTCGTGGCGCTTCACCCAGCCGCCGGAGCGGGGCACGGGCGTGGTGGCGAGGTTTGACTGGGCGAGCGAGAGGCCGGTGAGGGCGAGCAGGGCGAGGAGCGTGTGTTTCATGGTTGGGAAATGAGAAAACTACTTCTGATAGATCGGCAGGAAGTGATGATGGATCGAAAGGCTCAAAAGAGCGAGTGACGTGGCATACACGCTGCCCGCGCTTTTTTCGTTTCCATTGCGGGGGAACCAGTTGCCCTCGGCGCTTTGGGCACCGACGAGGATTTGCTCAGTGCGCTGGCGGGCGGTGGCGGCGTGATCACCGCCGCGCTGATACATGCCCTGGGCGTAGTAGTAGCAGCCGTAGAAGAACCAGGGCTCGTTGATCTCCGGCGGGGATTTGAGCAGCCAGTTCGCACTGCCGACGACCTCCGGCGCATCGTAAAGACCGCACACTTGCAGAGAGAGCAGACCGGCGGCGGTGGTGGAGAAGGTCTTGCGCCCACCGTAGGGCTCGTAGCTGAAGGCGGCGTTGTCGCTCTTGGGAATGCCATTGGCATCCCGCTCGACCTGGTAACTGCGTTTGATGTAGGCCACGGCGTTGTCGATGGCATCCTTCGGCACGTCAAAGCCGGCGTTCTTCGCAGCGCGGAGGGACATGAGCTGCCAAACGCTCACGGAGATGTCGCTATCGCTGCTTTGCGGCTCATAGCGCCAGCCCCCGCGATTCGCCTCGCTTTTGGACACCTGCTGGGAGCGGAGGATGAGCTTGACGGCGCCGTCGAGCATGCCCCGCATACGCTTGTCCGTGGCGTCATCCGGCGCATGACCGATCATCTCGGCGAGCGTAAGGGTGATGATGCCGTGGCCATACATGCGGGAGCGGTCGCTGCGGCCGAGGTAGCCGGTTTCATCCGGCTCGATGCCCTCGACGAGGTAGCGCAGCGCCTTCGCGGCGGCTTTTCCCTCCGGCGTGGGATCGCTCGGCATGTGGCCGACGCTCGCCAGGCCCATCAAGGCAAGCGAGGTCATCGCCGCGCTGTGGGAGGGCAGATCGCCACGCTTCGGGATGTTGTTGGACTTTTCATCGATGATCAGGCCGGCGGGCCGCTGCTGCGCGATGAGCCATTTCACGGCTTTTTCGACCGCAGCCTTCACCTGGGGGGAGATGAGCTCCGCTTTGGGAGATTGAGCGAGCACGCCGCAGGGCAGGCTGAGGGCGGCGAGGAGGCAAAGGAACGATTTCATC
>JBKCXA010000329.1:0-16277 GCA_046316935.1 Prosthecobacter sp. | reverse complement strand
TCACAGATTTCACCATGTATTTGAAGTCGGCTTCGAGGCGGCGGATTTCAGTCTGTAGCTGGTCGCGTCTGGCCACCAAGGGGGCCTCCTTGGTGAGAGCCTGCTGGGCCTTCGTTGCGAGAACACTGACTTTGTTCCATTCCTCCTGGCGAACAGTCAGGGTGTCTTTGATCTGGGAGAGTTTTGACTTTGTCTCGACGACACGTGCGTTCGCCGCGTCAATACCTTGGAAGTATTCAACGCCTGTAAAAATGCCCGCCACAATGCAGACGAAGATGATGATGAACCAAAATTTTCCAGTTTCCATGGTCTCGGAGGTTGATTGTGATGTGGCCGGATCAACGAAGATATTTCGCCTTGTAGGCGTCCACGCGAGGAGAGAACTCTTGCTTGGCCTTTAAAAATGCCTGGGCCTTGGCCTCCAAGGTGCCCACCTCAATTTCGAGCGCGGCCGCCTTCTGTTCAGCCACCGCGGCCTGGCGCTGCAGGTTCACCGAGGCGGTTGCCACCTGGGTGCCAAGCGACAAGATCCGCTGCTCGATGATTTGGAGTTCATCCACGGTGCGTTGGTATTCGGCTTCCAACCTTTCAGATTCTCGTAGAAGCTGCTTCTGGCGTTCGCAGGAAACTGAGCAAACCAGAAAAACTGCAAGCACAGCACGGATTAACGGGAGTGATTTCATGCGGCGTGAGTTTACGACCATGTGAACGATATTCGCAAGCCTCAATTGACTGCCCACCGAGTGTCGAGTCGCAATTTGCACGACACAGGCACTACTTTTTCACCACATATCCCCCAAGCGCCAGCGCTCCGAGGATGCCGGAGCGGCCTTTGAGGCCTGGGGCGACGATGAAGTCATCCAGCTCGCGGGTCATCTGGGGCACGCGGAGGTAGCCGTTCATGACCTTGGAAAATTTACCGCGGATGAGAGGCAGGATGTGGGGCTGCTCCATGACGCCGCCACCGAGGATGATGCGGCGGGGGCAAAGTGTCAGCGTGATGTTGCAGAGGGCGTGGGCCATCACGTCCGCCGTTTCTTCCCACGCCGGATGGTCATCGGGCAGGGAATCGGCCCGCACACCCCAGCGCACAGCCAGGGCGGTGCCGCTGACGTAGCCTTCGACGCAGCTTTTGTGAAACGGGCAGTGGCAGATGGCCTGCACGGCCTTGGAATTCGTCGGCGGAGGGACCATGAGGTGGCCGATTTCCGGGTGGAGCAGCCCATGCAGAAGCTGCCCATGTACGAGGACGCCGCCACCGACTCCGGTGCCCACGGTGATATAGACCAGCGGATCAATGTCCTTGCCAGCACCCCAGAGGTATTCACCGAGCACCGCGGCATTCACATCCGTGTCAAAAGCCACGGGCACATGGTAGCGGCTGTGCAGCATGTTCACCACATCGACAAACTGCCAGCCTGGCTTCGGCGGGGGGGTGATGTAGCCATAGGTTTCGCTGCGTTTGTCGAGATCGACCGGGCCGAAGGAGCCCACGCCGATGGCTTCGAAGGGGCCATGCTTGGATTTTACAGTTGCCAGATAGCGGCAAACTTCACCGAGGGTCTCCTCAGGTGTGGTGGTGGGTATGCGGACGATGTCACGAAGGTCATTCGGACCCGTGCCGACGGCGCAGACGAATTTCGTCCCTCCAGCCTCGATGGCGGCTATCAATGGTGCTTTCCCCTGGCTCATCTTTAGGATGCCTTCCGCACGGCGGCTGAGTCATGGATGCCAAGGCTCGCGTAGATCTGGCGGGTGGCGTGGGACTTGTTCAGCGTGTAAAAATGGATGCCGTCCACGCCGTGGTCGAGCAGGTCGAGGCACTGCTCCGTGGCATAATGGATGCCCACTTTCTGCACCGCCTCCTCATCGGTGCCACAGCGCTGGATGGCGCGGAGAAGCTTCGCCGGGTAGCGGGCACCAGCTGCTAGTTCGGCCATGCGGCGCATGCCGGAGGCGCTGGTGATGGGCATGACCCCGGCGATGATCGGGATGTGAATGCCCGCCAGGCGGCACCGGGCGCGGAAGTCGTAGAAGTCGTGGTTGTCGAAGAACAACTGCGTGCAGATGTAATCAGCTCCGGCGTCCACCTTGGCCTTCAGGTAATCCATTTCGAGCACTCGGTTCGGTGTCGATGGGTGCCCCTCAGGGAAACCCGCCACGCCGACGCCAAAGCCGCGCTTGTCCGGGTGCCCGCCGCGTTCGTTGAACTTCTTGATGAAGGCCACCAGGTCCGCCGCGTGCTGAAAGGCATCCTTCGCCCGGTCGTAGCCGGCGAGGTTCTTCGGCGGATCACCGCCGAGGGCGAGGATGTTGCTCACACCGGCCTCCGCGTAGCGTTCGAGGATGGAGGCGATGTCCGCCTCGCTGTGGCAGACGCAGGTGAGATGCGGCACCGGGTCCAGGGAGGTCGTTTTTTTGATCCGCACCACGAGGTCGTGGGTGAGATCACGGGTGGTGCCTCCGGCGCCGTAGGTCACGCTGACAAAAGCCGGTTTGTAGGCCTCCAGCTCGCCGATCGTGCCAAAAAGCGCCTCCGAGGCCTCGGGAGTCTTGGGTGGGAAAAACTCAAACGAGAGCGTCGGCTTCTGGTCGTGGAGAATATCGGCGATGTGCATGCGGGCTGAGGAAAAAGTCGCCCATTCAACCATGCTTCCGCGTTTTGCATAGCCTCGAATCTTGAAAAAACCGGGCGCTTTGACCATTAACCTATGCACGCTCAAACCATGTCCTCCGTTCTCAGCACCCTGGCCGATCTCGTCCGCATCAACAGCATCAACAGCTCCTACGAGGGCGGTCCCGGCGAGGCGCAGGTCGCGGCCTATGTTCGCCGTTTCTTTGAGCAGCGCGGCATCGAAACCTGGGAGCAGGAGGTCTTTCCGGGACGCAACAACGTGATTGCCCGCGTGCCGGGCCGTGATGCTTCACGCCGTGTTGTCTTCGAGGCGCACATGGACACCGTTTCGATCAAAGGCATGACCATTGATCCGTTCGATCCCGTCGTGAAGGACGGCAAAATGCACGGCCGAGGCTCCGTCGATGACAAAGCCGGCCTCGCCGCCATGATGCATGCCATCGCCGACATCCATGCCAGCGGTGAAAAGCCGCCCTGCGAGCTCTGGATGGCCGCGGTGGTCGATGAAGAGTATTCCTTCCGTGGCGTCGTGAAGCTCTGCGAGGATCTCCAAGCCCACGCCGCCATCGTCGCCGAGCCCACGGAGATGCGCTGCGTCATCGCGAGCAAGGGCTGCGTCCGCTGGCGCATCCGCACGAAGGGCAAAGCTGCCCACAGCGCCAAGCCGCACCTCGGCATCAATGCCATCACCGCCATGGCGCGAGTCGTTCTCGGCATGCAGGAAGATCACGCACGCCTCGCCGCGGCACCGCATCCGCTGCTCGGCCCCGGCACCTGCAATGTCGGCGTCATCCACGGCGGCGTGCAGGTCAATTTTGTGCCTGATGAAGCCGTCATCGAGATCGACCGCCGACTCCTCCCCGGTGAAGAAGTCGAAACCGTCCTCGCCGGCTATCAAAGCATGCTCGACGACCTCGCGCGTCAGCATTCCGATGTCATCGCCAGCATGGAAAAGCCCATGCTGCAGGACTGGCCCTTCCAAACCGAGGCCAGCAGCCCGCTCGTCACCCTCTCGTGCGATGTCCTCCGCAGCATGCAGCGCGACGACACCGTCTGCGGCGTGCCCTTCTGCAGCGATGCCAGCAAGTTCGGCCGACTCGGCATCCCAACCATTCTCTTCGGTCCCGGCAGCATCGATCAAGCCCACGCCGCCGTCGAATACGTCGAAAGTTCCCAAGTCGAGGAAGCCCTCCGCTTCTACACCCAAGTGGCGCGGCGTTTTGTTTGAAGCCATTCCACCGACTAACTGCCTAGTCTGGACGGATGCGTGCACTAATGACACGTGCAGAGGCACCATCCACGGAGAGTTCCAGCCAATCGTCATCGACGCGGAACAACGAGCCACGCTCCGGCCCCAAGTTGTAGAGCAACATCGTGCTTTCTTCGGGATTACTGTTTCCTATGTCGGGCTTGCCCAATAGCTCAAGCACCTCTGTTCGTGACTTGTCACGAAGCCATTCCTTATCGACCAAGTAACAAGCCATGAAATACCGATCGTGCTTTGGGGCGACTTTCCACTTCGCAGGTTCAAAACCGTAGAAGCGCCATCGCTCGATCAAGTCTTCTTTGTACAGCCAGCCAAGCAGCAATAGAAGAAGTGTGGCGAAGAACAGCTTTTTGCGGACCATGGTGTGGAGAACAAATTACTCTGAAAACTTGGCATGCAACCCGCCCCTGCTTTTGCCACATCACGACGTCGTCGGGGCCGAGTCAGAGCTTTTCGATCCACCGACGATCGCCGCGATGGTGCTCAGCGCATTGCCTTCGAGACGGTTGTTCACGAAGAGGAAGGACTTCCGCTTTTTGCCACGCTCGGGCTTCTCTTTGGCCTTGTCGATCAACTTGCGGGCGGCCTCGCGCACTTCGGGATTCGCATCTTTGACCTCTTTGTAAGGCGAGAATGCCTCCACAGCTTGCTCATAGGCACGCCCGGGTCTCAGCAGCAACCGCGCGGCGACGAAGTCCGTCGTGAAGCTGCCCGGCATCGCCATTTGCTCGGCAAGCGAAGGCATCCGCGTCCATGAGTTGAACACATGCGCCACGCGATGGCTCGCCAGCATCGCGAAGTAGTCAGGCTGAAGCAGATTGCGATTCCGCACCTCCACGGCGTAAGCATACGAATCCGGCAACTTTGACAAAAACGCATCCAGCGCGTCCACAAACTCCCGCCCGCGTCCAAAGTCCTTCGGGTAGAAGTGCGAGAACTCGAAGATCAGCACACCGATCTGATGCTGCCGACGTTCGCATGAGGCCAGAAACGCCGATTTGAAGAGCTCCGCATTCAAGAAGTGCTCGTTGGGCTTGCCGCCCTTTTCACCGAAGCGCGGCAGTTGCGGGTAGTTTTTGATCGTGATGGTGTCCGTGACCTTGAAGGCGAATTGAAACGACTCGGGCACCTGGCGGCAAAGGCCCTCGATGTAGGCTGGAGAAGGAAAGTTGTAGTAGCCCGCGTCCACGCAAACGGTCGGAAACACCTCCGAGAACTCTTCGAGGCATTCTTTCTCAAAACGGCTCTCCGAGAACTTGCCACGCGTCACATACCGCGACTCGTCGTAAAGCTGCCCGCACCATCCCGGATACTTCCACGACGAGGTGCCCACGAGCACATCATCCGCCGCCAGCGCCTGCAAAGGCTCCCGCAGCCACGTCATCGTTCTCTCATCGAACAAGCTCACGGTGCAGCCTGTTCTTTTTCCAGGGAAGGCGCGTTGGCGGGCATCGCGATGGTCGGCTCACCTCCCAGATAACCCAGCGAGATGAGAAACTGATCCATCTGGCGTGCGGTGACTTGCAACCAGGGCTCGCGATTGAAGAATCCGTGAGGCTGGTCCTTGGCCGTCCACATCTCGGCCTGGATGCCGAGGCTGCGGGCTTTTTGCATGTATTCATCCGCGCCGGCTTTCAGCTTGTCGGCAGTGCCGAAGAAGATGATGGCCGGTGGAGCGTCTTTGGTGACAAAGCTATTCGGTGTGATGGCCTCGGCCATCTCAAGGCTGATGGCGGTGGTGCTGGTTCCCGCACGTTCCTTGTGCAGGGTGGCAATGTTCATGGCTGGGTTGAACAGCAGCAGGGCGCTGGGTTTGCAGGAGATGCCAGACTCACCGGCTGCGTCATAGGCGGAGACAAACGCGGTGCAAGCTGCGAGATGTCCGCCTGCCGAACCGCCTCCGGCAATGATCTTGGTGGGATCGACGCCCAACTCATCCGCGTGCTGGCGCACCCAGCGGATGGCGCTTTTGGCGTCTTCGACCGCCTTGTCCGGCAGGGTTTTGTGCTCGTTGAAGATGCGGTAATCGGCACAAGCGGTGATCAGGCCACGGCTGGCGAGGTATTCCGCCTGCGGCACGAACTGGAGGTAGGAACCGGACCTCCACCCACCGCCAAAAAAGAACACCACGCAGGGCTTTTGGACGGCGATGGATGCCCCCGCTTTGGGTGGCAGATAGAAGTGCAGCTTCAGCCCGCCTTCGGAGGTTTGTTTGTAAACCACCTCGCGGCTCTCCACGGGAGCCTGAGTGAGCTTGACGGTTTGCTTGGTCTTTTTGCCCTGGGCAGCCAGAGGCAGCGTGATGACGAGATGGAGAAGAAGGTGGATACAAATGAAGGGGCGCATCGCGGCAGAAACGTCTGGCAGGAAGTTTTGTTGTCGTCTTTCATCCAGCATGCCCAGGAAGCCCTCGCCCGCCTCACCGAATTCACCGTCCAAGCGCTCCGCCAAGCCCCTCGCACGTCATCAGGTGAAACTCGATGAGTTGCAGGCCTTGGAGGAGAAGGCCACACGGCTGGAGCGGCTGGCGAACATGCTGCTGGAGACGCCCAAGCAGGCCTTTTATGTCTTCTCATATGCGGAAGGCCGATTCTTGATGGGGCATGAGCAGGTGTCTGGTCTGTATGGCTACGCGGCTGGAGAGGTGGAGAAGGTCCCCGACGGCTGGTTTGGCATCATCCACGCGGATCACGTCGGGGAGTTTCGGGCGATGCATGAGCGGATGATGGTAGCGAAGACGGACGAGCTGTTTGCAATGCAGATCCGCGTGCGGACGCGGTCAGGCGGCTACGAGTGGGCGGATGTGAGAAAGCGGGTCTTTGAGCGAAACGAGGCAGGGCAGGTGATCTCCGAGGTGGGCATGGTGGTGCTGGTCACGGCGCAAAAAGCCGCGGAGGAGGAACTGCACGCCACGCAGGCCGCCTGCCATGCGCTTTTTCAAACCAACACGGCAGGTGTTCTTTCTTTCGACGGCTCTTTCCGCGTTCTCGACGCGAATCCCATGGTCTGCCAGATGCTGAGACATGATCGGAAGGCCCTGCAGCGTCTGGAGGTGGCTGATTTGATCGCTCCAGGCAGCCGGGCAGCGGTCGAGCGAATGCTGGCCGGCTTGCAGGCGGGCAAAAAGCCGCCGGCTAGTTTTGAAACCTGTCTCGAATCTGCGGACGGCTCGCGGCTGGAGGTGCTGGCGGCGATCACCTGCCAAAGAGGCAAGAACAAGGCACTCGAGCGAGGCATGCTCATTTTCACTGATTTGACCGCACGCAAGGAAGCCGAGGAGGGCTGGCGGCGGGAGCTCGAGCTGAAAAATGTGCTCATCGACCATGCTCCCGTGGCAATCGGCCTGCTCGATGCCTCCGCCCGGCTCATGCGGGTGAACCGCGCAGCCGAGGAGCTCTTTGGCTTCAAATCAAAGGAGGTGATCGGGCGGCAGTTGTGGGACATCCCTGTTTTCGACCGTGCGGAGGTGGCTCCATCAAAGAAGCGTTTCCTGGCCCTTCAGCAGGGGGAGAAGCAAGTGGAGTCCGAAATCCCGATGCGGACCAAGGATGGTTCCAGCCGGACGATCTCCACCGTGACCACCGCCGTGAGGAAACCGAATGGGGAGATCGACTTCCTCGTGACGACGGGCATCGATGTGACGGAGCGGAAGCGTCTGGAGGCCGAGGTGATCCGCGTGGCGGAGCAGGAGCACATCCGCATCGGGGCTGACTTGCATGACGGAGTCGGTCAGACGCTCACAGGCGTTGCTGCTTTGTTGGAAGCGCTCGTTCACCGGCTTGACGGGGAGGCGAAAGGGGATGCTGCCCGCATCTATGAATTGATCAAAACGGCCCAGGAGGAGACCCGGCGTCTGTCCCACGGGCTTTCTCCCGCGGCGGTGCGTAACCGGGGGCTGGTGGACGGCTTGCGGCTGGTTGCGGAGACCGTTCGGCTCAATTTCCGCCGTGAGTGCGAATGCCATCTGGATGAAACCATCAAAAGCGCCGGGCCGGAGGTGGACACCCATCTCTTCCGGATCGCCCAGGAGGCGGTCAACAATGCCTTGCGTCATGGCAGAGCCGGTCATATCCGGCTTTCACTCCGGAGGCAAAATGGCAACCAGGCCATCTTGGAGATCGCCGATGACGGGATTGGGCTGGCGGTGGGCAAAAATGCGAAAAAAGGTAGTAACCCAGGAATTGGGATGAGGGTTATGGAATACCGGGCGAACCTTATTGGTGGAGAGTTAAAAGTGCATTCTCAGGCGGGCAGAGGTGTTCGTGTGAGCTGCAATTTTCCTATCCCCTTGACTAAGCAAGCAAGGTTGACAACTCCCTGATAACCAACGATTTAGGTAAACCGTGAAAAGCAAAATCTATATATTGGACGATCACCCCATCGTTATCGAAGGGCTTAAGAAACTCATTGATTCGCAGGAGGACATGCAAGTCATCGGCAGCGCCGAGGACGCCAATGCGGCCCTTCAGCAAATCGGCAAACTCAAACCGGACATCGTCATCCTCGACATCACCCTCAAGGATCGCAGCGGTGTGGACCTGATCAAAAAGCTCAAGGCCAGCCACCCGAACATGCAAATCCTCGTGTATTCCATGCACGACGAGAACGTGTATGCCGAGCGCTGTCTCCGCGCGGGAGCCATGGGCTACGTCATGAAGGGCGAGCAGCCCGCCCGCGTGCTCCAGGGCATCCGCCAGATCATCAGCGGCACCTTCTTCTTCAGCGCAGCCCTGCTTGGCAGCATCGTCTCCGGCGGTAGTGCCCGTGGCGGTGGTTCCCGCGGTGAGCCTGCCCGCATGCTGAGCGACCGCCAGCTCGAGATTTTCGAAATGGTCGGGCGTGGCTTTGATTCCCACTCCATGGCCGAGAAACTCGGTCTGAGCGCCAAGACGGTCGATGCTCACAAGGCAAACATCCGTCAGAAGCTCGGCCTTGCCTCCGCTCGTGAGCTCCTCATGGAAGCCGTGCGCTGGGTCGAGAAATAAGCCGCCTCACAGCATCTCTTGGGCGAAGCGTCGGGAAAAGGCGCTTCGCTTTTTTCGGCCTGTGACGGCTGATGGCGTGTCCTGCGGCGCATCTGCCGCAGATTGAACCTTGCCTTGCCGTCGGCTCCTTGCTAAAAGACCCCCCCGCCATGCCTAGCATTCAGTTCACCACCCCTAGCGGCTCCTCCGGCCTCCTCGAAATCACCTCTGAGCGCATGTCCCTCGGTCGTGCCGAGGATAACCAGCTCGTGATCGCTGACGATTCGGTCTCCAGCCATCATGGCGAGGTCGGCTTCGACGGCACCAACTGGATCTTCTCCGATCTCGGCTCCACGAACGGAACCAAGATCAGCGGTGAGCGGGTCGAGGCCCTTCAGCTTGCTCACGGCGGCTCGTTCACTCTCGGGGATGTGGAATGCGTGTTCTTTGGCGATGAGCAGGCGTCTGCTCCGGCAGCTGGCGGCGGCTCGTCCCGCACGGTTTCCAGCGGCTCCTTGGCATCGCGCCCCTATGACCGCAGCCTTCGCACCGGTTTTGGCCCCAAGAAGGTCGTCAAAGGCTCTGGCTCTGGTGGGATGATTGCCCTCGGCTTCCTTGGCCTGCTGGCCTCCGGCGCGGCCATCTATTTCTCCTCGCAACTCGCCTGATTTTCGCCGTCAGCGGTGCGTGACGCGTGATGCGTGGCCCTGGCAAGGGCACGTCATTGATTCGCCCGTCGCCTGTTTGTTCCCGTTTCCTAAAAACTACCTCCCATGTCCAATACCATCGTAGTCGGCGCCCAGTGGGGCGATGAAGGCAAAGGCAAGATCGTTGATTACCTCACCGAAAACACGGATGTCGTCGTCCGCGCGGCCGGTGGCAACAATGCCGGCCACACCGTCATCAGCGGTGGCACGAAGTACATTCTTCACCTCATCCCCAGCGGCATCCTCTGGAAGGGCAAGATGTGCGTCATCGGCAACGGCGTCGTCATGGACCCGATCGGCCTGCTTGAAGAAATGGCCAAGCTCCGTGGTCAGGGCGTCAGCATCACCCCGGAGAATCTGCTCATCAGCGAGACCGCCCACCTCGTCATGCCCTACCACAAGGGCCTCGACAAGGCCCGCGAGATCCAGCGTGGTGACAAGAAGATCGGCACCACCGGCCGCGGCATCGGTCCGGCCTACGCCGACAAGGTCGAGCGAGATGGTTTGCGCACCATTTTGATGACGCAGCCTGAAATTCTTGAAGAAGAGCTGCGTGACCGCCTCGCCCGGCACAACAAATTCTTCGCTGACAACGGTGTGGAGCTCGTTCCGGTCGAAGAAACCGTACAGAAGATCCTCGAAGCCGCCAAGGTGCTCGCTCCGCACATCACCAACACGACGGTGTACCTCCACGAAGCCATCAAGGCAGGCAAGAACCTGCTGTTTGAAGGTGCCCAGGGCACCTACCTTGACATCGACCACGGCACCTATCCCTTCGTCACCTCGTCGAACACCACCGCAGGCGGTGCCTGCACCGGCTCCGGAGTGCCTCCGCGCATGATCGACAAGGTCGTCGCCGTCGGCAAGGCTTACACCACGCGTGTCGGCTCTGGTCCCTTCGTCACCGAAAACGACGCCATTGGCGACATGCTGCACAACATGGGCCGTGAGTTCGGTGCCACCACAGGCCGTGCCCGCCGCTGCGGCTGGCTCGATGCCGTGCTCGTGCGTTACGCCGTCATGCTCAATGGTGCCGACGAACTCGCCATCACAAACCTCGACGGACTCGATGGCTTGGAGGAGATTCAAATTTGCACCGCCTACAAGCTGCGCGGCAAAACCATCCACTACCCGCCTAGCACCGCCGCTGATCTGGCCGCCTGTGAGCCGGTGTATGAGACGCACAAAGGCTGGCAGCAGGACCTCAGCGGCATCACCAAGTTCGCCGATCTGCCGGACCTCGCCAAGGCCTACCTGAAGCGCCTCGAAGAGCTCGTCGGAGCCCGCGTCAGCCTCCTCGGCGTCGGTCCTGCCCGTGAGCAAACGCTCGTTGCTTGAGCCCGATGAAGGTTTACGCCTACCAGGGCTGCTCCACCTGCCGCAAAGCCCTGTCTTGGCTGAAAAGCCACGGGCTTGAAGCCGAGGTGCTGCCCATCCGCGAGACGCCGCCCAGCTTGGCTGAGCTTCGTGCGGCCTTAAAGGCACGCGGCGGGGACCTCCGCGCCCTCTTTAACACCTCCGGGCTGGACTATCGGGCCATGGACATCAAATCGAAGCTCCCCGGCCTGTCCGTCGAGGAAGCGCTCACGCTGCTTTCCACCCACGGGAATCTCGTCAAACGCCCGCTGCTCGCCGATGCGAAGGCGGGCATCCATCTCGTCGGCTTTCAGGAGGCGGAGTGGGAAAAGGCGCTGGGCTGAGGTGTGTTCGATCTTGAAGGCCTGCCCGTTTCGTGGAGAATCACGCCATGGACACTCTTCCCAAGATCTACGACAAGCAGCCCGTCGCCCTCGAACTTCCCGCCGGTGACCATTGGTGGTGCGCCTGCGGTTTGAGCGGACATCAGCCGAGCTGCGATGGCTCGCACAAAGGCACCGGCCTCGGTCCCAAGAAGTTCACGCTCACCGAGCCGAAGAAGGTCTGGCTGTGCAATTGCAAGCACTCGAAGAACCCGCCCTTCTGCGATGGTTCGCACAAGGCGCTTTGAGTTCCGAGTGATTGGCAGGAATAAACCGCCCGTGGCGTTCTCCTACGCCCATCCATCCCCATGACCTCGTTTCGCCTGATCCTCGCCTCCGTGCTCGCCTTGGCCGGCGTGGCTTTTTCGCAAAACTTCGGCCTCACGGTGCCGGGTGAGAAAAAAGAAAGCGTCTCCGTGTCGCTGGTGAGTGAGATGAAGGCCGTGGCACCGGGGAAGCCTTTCCGGGTGGCGGTGAGGCTCGTGCACGAGCCGCACTTTCACACCTACGGCAAGGTCATCGCCAAAGGCGTGACGGGCAAGCCGACGAAGCTCGTGTGGACCTTGCCCGAAGGATGGACCGCCGAGGAAATGGAATGGCCGGCGACGACCTCGTTTGAGTCGTTTGGAGTGAAAGCGGATGGCTATGAAGGCACGGTGCATTTGCCCGCCAAGATCACGCCGCCTGCCAATGCCGCCGCCGGGAGCAGCGTGAACCTGCAAGTGAAGGTGGACGGCCTTGTGTGTGATGACAAAAGCTGCCTGCCCTTCAAAAAAGATGCCTCGCTGGATCTCGCCGTCGCCACGACAGCGCAGGCTGACGAATCGGTGAAGGATGTGTTTCCCGCTTTGCCTGCCGGAGAAGCTCCAAAGGTCGAAACAATGCCCGCGAAGGTCGAAGCAGATGAGCCGCCGACCTTTCTGTTTCTGATGCTCTCCGCTTTCATCGGTGGTTTGATCCTCAATATCATGCCCTGCGTGTTTCCAGTGCTCGGCATCAAGGTGGTGAGCATCGTCCAGCAGGCCGGTGAGGACCGGAAACAGGTGGTCATGCATGGTCTGGTCTACACGCTTGGCATACTGCTCTCCTTTTGGGTGCTCGGTGGCCTCGTGGTGGCCCTCGGCAAGGCCTGGGGCTTCCAGCTTCAATCGGCGGGCTTCAATTTTGGTCTCGCCGCCTTCTTCCTGATCTTCGGACTGAATATGGCGGGGGTTTTTGAGATCGGTGCCTCCGCCGTCGGTGTGGGACAAGACCTTCAAGCGAAGCATGGACTCGGCGGCTCGTTCTTCTCCGGCTTTCTCGCCACGGTGGTATCCACGCCGTGCTCCGCCCCCTTCCTCGGCACAGCGCTTGGTTTCGCGGTCAAGCTGCCTGCGGCGCAGGCGATGCTGCTTTTCAGCCTCATCGGTCTCGGTCTCGCGAGCCCATTCCTGCTGCTCTCTGCCTTTCCCTCGCTCGTCAAAGTGCTGCCGCGTCCCGGAGCGTGGATGGAGAGCTTCAAGCAGGGCATGTCCTTCCTGCTTTTCGGCACCGTGGTTTACATGCTGTGGGTCCTCACCGCCATGGTGGAAGGCCTGCCGTTGCTGTGGCTGATGCTCGCACTGGTGCTCATCGCCATGGCCTGCTGGGTGTATGGCCGCTGGTCCTTGCCCCATCTGGCCACTGGCACTCGATTGAAGGCCGTCATCGTTTCGCTGGCGCTGGTCGTCGGTGGTGTGATGCTCGGCTGGCCGCCCAAGATGGCCAGGCAAGGCCATGGCGGTGCCATTCATGAGTTTGGCCTCGACTGGCAGCCCTGGAGCGAGGCGGGCGTGAAGGAATTGCTCGCGGCTGGAAAGCCAGTGTACATCGACTACACCGCGAAATGGTGCCTTACCTGCCAGGTGAACAAGCGGGTCTATCCCGACGCCACGCTTCAGGCGCTTTTCAAAAAACACGATGTGGTGACCATGCGTGCCGATTTCACCAACGAGGAGCCTGAGATCAAAAAATCCTTCGAAGCGCTCGGCAAAGGCGCGGTGCCGGTGAATGTGCTGCACATCCCCGGCAAGGCTGAACCGGTTCTCCTGCCCGAGTTGCTCTCGGTCGATAATCTGTCGGCTGCTCTTAACCAGATCCCTGCCCGCTGATGCTTCGCCGCGTCGTCATCGCCTCCCTGATCCTTGCCACCCTCTCGGTAGCTGAGGACGTGCCGAAGAAGCGCGAGACCCTTCTTCTGCTGCCGGAGCCGTTCGCGTTGCGAAATTCGCTCTCGATCGTGCCTGCCGGAGCACGTCAGACTGTGCTCACCCCGGCCCGTGAGAAGGCGGGCCAGCCTGGCAGCATTGAACCTTACCCGGCGGAGGAGTTTGCCACACTCGGCCTGAGCGCGGAGACCTTTGCCAAGCGGGCCGCCGCGGCTGCTGACAAGCGTCTGGCCGTCTTGAAGCCGGACATCATTCGCGATGAGCAGGGCAGGGTGCTTTACGCGGTGTATCGGGGCGAGTCGGAGCACTTTGCCTCGCTGCTCGTCGCCCCCTCGCTGCCCAAGCTGTTCGAGGCCATGTTTGGCAAGGAGCTCTGGGTGGCGCTCCCAGACCGCCATGCGCTCTACATCTTCCCAGCGCAGTCGGCAGCGATGGAGGAGTTCACCCAGGACCTCGCCATTCGTTACGCGGAGGAGCCGTTTGCCGCGAGCGGCGAGATATTTTCCCTCAAAACGGGCGAGGAGCCGCGAGTCATCGCCTCCTTCGCGGGCGAGCCTCGGGAAGACCGGCAGTGAGGTCCCCCAAAGGCAGGGGACTCCGCTGCCTTCCTCCATCTTTGACACCTCTGCCGTTCTGGCTTAGAACCGCCGCCCTATGTCTGAAAAGCGCCAGTTCTTCGGCACGGACGGTGTCCGCGCCATCGCCAACCGTCATCCCATGACCCCCGAATTCGTCATGCGCCTCGCGCAGGCCTCGGCGGTGGTTCTGGGCAAAAAAAGCGGCGGCGAGCGCCCGCGGGCCATTGTCGGTCGTGACACACGCGCCTCAGGTGAGATGCTGGAGGCCGCTCTGGCCGCAGGCCTGAATTCGGCCGGCGTCGATGTCGTGCTGGCAGGTCAACTGCCCACGCCTGCTGTGGCGATGCTCTCCGCGCAGCTCGGCACGGACTTCGGCGTCATCATCTCCGCCTCGCACAACCCCTTTATCGACAACGGCATCAAATTCGTCCACGGCAGCGGCCACAAGCTCGACGACAAGACGGAGATCGCCATGGAGAAGCTCGTCCTCGGTGGCGAGGACATGCCGAGGCCCGAGGGACGTGGCATCGGCCGCATCACCAAACTGGCGGACGGCGCGGATCGCTATGTGAAGCACGCAGTGGCCTCCATGGGCGGCATCCGCCTCGATGGCATGCGCGTTGCCTTGGACAATGCGCACGGCGCGGCGGCCTACACGAGTGGCTTGGCCCTCGCCGAACTCGGTGCCGATGTGCAGTTGTTTCACAGCGAGCCCGATGGCTTCAACATCAACGAGGAATGCGGGTGCACGCATGCCGAGGAGATCGAGCGCATCGTGCGTTCTTCGCAGGCGCAGGCCGGCATCGCCCACGATGGCGACGCGGACCGCATCGCGCTCTGTGATGAAGAAGCGATCGCTTTGGACGGCGACGAGCTGATGGCCATCGCGGCGGAGTCGATGCTGCGCAAAGGCACGCTGAAACAGAACACGCTCGCCGTGACGATCATGAGCAACTACGGCCTCGACGATCTCGTCTCCCGCATGGGCGGCCGCGTCATCCGCACCGGCGTGGGTGATCGCTATGTGCTCGCGGAGATGCGCAGCCGCGGCCTGAACTTCGGCGGCGAGCAAAGCGGTCACATCATCTTTGGCGACTGGGCCACCACGGGCGATGGTTTGATCGCCGGCCTGCAGCTTCTGAAGATCATGAAGGAGACCGGCGAGCCGCTCAGCCAGCTCCGCAAGTGCCTCAAAAAATTCCCGCAGTCCGCCCGCAACCTCCGTGTGCGCTCCAAACCGCCCATCGAAGAGCTCACCGAGGCGCAAAAGATCATCAAGGAGACCGAAAAGAAGCTCGGCGACTATGGTCGCGTGCTCCTGCGCTACTCCGGCACGGAACAGATCATCCGCCTGCTCATCGAAGGCCGCGATGTCGAGTATCTCGAAGCTCAGGCCGACAAGATCGCCTCGGCGATCCTCGCCCAGATCGGCTGACCGAATAGTTTTTGACAATCGTCTCCAGAGAAGCACCCATCGCCGCAGCGCCCGCCGCTTCATCATCATGAAAAATGCCCTTCTCATCATCGCCGCCCTTGTGACCCTCAGCGTGCCTGTGCTCGCCGAGGATATCGGATTCCCGAAATCGAAACCCATGATCGGGATGACCGTGCCGGAAGACTGGGAAGCGGAGTTTGAAGACGACAAGCTCTACCTCATCGCTGGTGATGAAGACGTCGTGGTGGAGGTTTCCTCCCTGAAAGCCACCAAAGCCGAGGGCGCAAAAGCTCTGGAGGAGATGAAGAACTCCGTGAAGGAGACCTTCAAGAATGTGGAGTTCAAGCCGATGCAGGAGGGCGGAGCCAACAACCTCGGCCTTTATCTCCTGAATGGCACCGGGGAAGATGATCAAGGCAAGGCCAAGCTCACCGCCATCCTCGTGACCAATGGAGACAACGAACAGCTCTTTATGGTCTTCATCGCTGCCTCAGACGAAGGGGCGCAGAAGTTCGGCGAAGGCATCGACGCCCTCTTGAAGTCCCTCAAGAAGATCTGAGGCGAGGCCGACTGGCCTCGCTCAAAGTCACTCCAATTCTGAGGCAGGCTTCCCTGACCCTAATCCCGAAGGCGATGCTCAAAGCATCGCCTTCAATTCGTCCAGCGCCTGCTTCGTGCGCTTGATGCCTTCGATCTCGGTGTGTTTGTCACCTTCGTATTCGATGCCGATGTAGCCGTTGTAGCCGGCGGCGGCGACGATCTTGAT
>JBKCXA010000328.1:0-2654 GCA_046316935.1 Prosthecobacter sp. | reverse complement strand
CAACAACATCGTCGGCTGGGGCGTGGCGGGCTGCACTTTTCGTCGCAACCGCGTCGAGGGTCACATGCCGGATGCGACCACGAGCCGGAATGACATCACGTTTTACAGCGGAGGCCTCGGATGTGTGATGGAGGACAATCTCGCGATCAACGCGAGCGTGATGATCAAAGGCGAGCTGAAGGATGCCGTGCAGCGCGGCAATGTGGGCATCGGGCGGAAGTTTTACCGTCCGCCGGGTTCCGAGAACATCGAACTGCCCGCAGGCCCCACCGCAGCGGACGCGGCGAAGTATGCGGACGTGCTGAACCATGACTACCGCACGGAAAACGTGTCGTTTGTGTCGCCCAATGGCGATGACGCGAATCCAGGCACGAAGGCGAAGCCGTGGAGGACGCTTCAACGGGCCGCGCAGGCCACAGGCACGGTTTATCTCATGGGCGGCGAGTATGACGAAGTGCTCGCTCCGGCTGCGAAGGCGGATTTTCGTCGTCACGGGCATGATCGCGTCGTGATGCGGCGAGTGGAGTTGAGCGGCAAAGGCGAGGTGAAGCTCCATGGACTGCAAATCCGCGAACCGATGGTCGTTTCGGGCTGCGAGGGGCTCAAAATGGAGTTTTGCGTGCTCGGTGGCCTGCGCGTCGAAAACTCGCCCGCGCTGCACTTTGCGCACAACTGGCTCCGCGGTCCGCTGGAGGTCGAAAAGTCGCCTGGGGGCAGTTTCGTGTCGAATGTCATGCAGCAGCGCCGCATGGATGCGATGTCGCAAACCGGCCTGTGGACGCATTCAAACGTCGAGACGGCTCCTGAAAGCGATGTGCTGGCCGATGACTCGCCTTTGATCGGCCGTGGACTGCACGCCTCGACCATCGGCCCGTTTTTGAGGCTCAAAGTGACGCGGCCACTGCCCATCGATCCGGTCGTGGTGCATGATGTGACCGACACGACAGCCACGATCGAGTGGAGCACGCCCACGCAGGCTGCGGAGACGCTGCTGGAGTGGGGTGGGACGAAAATCGAGACGCCTCGCGGCAGCACGCACAGCGTCAGCATGGCCGGGTTGAAGCCGAGCACGGCTTACGAGTTCCGCGTCACCTCGCGGCGAAAGGATGAGCAGCGTGTGTTTGCCACGCACCAGCCTCCGCCGACGACGAGCGCAGGCGATTATCCGACGCAAAGCGTCACCACCGCTGCGAAACGAGCCCCCGCACGCACGCTGCGTGTGCCGGAGGAGTTTCCCACGATCCAGGCGGCGGCCGATGCTGCGCGAGCGGGCGACACGGTCGTCATTCGCGGCGGTGTGTATGAGGAAACGGTGCGCGTGCGCAGCAGCGGTGACGAGGGCGCGCCCATCACTTTCCCCGCCGCGCCCGGCGAGCAGGTGTGGATGGATGGCAGCCAGCGCTTCCGCGCGAATGCCTTCATCATTCCGCACAAGCATCACATCATCCTCGATAGCCTGCGCTTCCGTCATTTCCGCTTCGCACCGGAGCTGGGGTCCATCGTGCAGTTCACCGGCGGCTCGCGACACATCGTGCGACGCTGTTTTCACGATGGACGCGAGCTGGAGGGCTACGTGGGCACGCTCATCAGCGCCACGCGCACGACGGACATGCTCGTGGAGAACTGCGTTTTCATCGGCGGCATGAACGAGGGCCTCTCCGCCGCGAACTGCCCGGACTTCACCGTGCGGCACTGCGTGTTCTTCAACAACTCGCTGCGCTGCCTCACCGTGCACATGGAAAAGCCGGACACCCTCTTCCACGCGCATCACAACCTCTTCATCGACAGCATCCCCTCGAAGGTGAAGAACGCGCTGCTCCGCGTGTGGCACGCCGACGCGCTCCGCGCCGATCACAACGTCTATTTCACCCGCATCCCCGGCGAGGAGCGTCACCTCGTCGAGACCGCGCACATCCACGGCCAGCAAGTCGGCCACGCAGACCCCGCGACCTATCGCGGCGAGAACCTCGTGCTCGCCGATGTGCGTGCGAAGCTCTCGCAGGACTCCAACAGCCGCACCGGCAATCCCGGCCTGCCCGCCGTCGCCCAGCTCGTCCCTCGCAACGACGGCGAAAACCCCGCCTGGCGCCAAATCGAGAGCGACTGGCGCAAACTCGAGCTTCATCGCGATGGCGACACCTTCGCCCCGCTCGATTTCAAAGACTTCATCCCTGCCGCTGACAATCCGCTGAGCAAGGCCAGCGATGGCAAGCCGGTGGGCTTGGAGATTCAGAAGTAGGCAGGAGAATGCAGAATCTCAGTGTGTCTCAAGATCAGCGATCGGGATGCGTTGGAAGCAGGGACAATTTCTGGAACCAACTCATGATACACGCAGCCCACGCCATCCTCATTGCCCTGCTGCTTGCGCCGCTGGCATCGCTGTTCGCTGCCGATGGTCCAGCAACGGCCAAGGCCGCCGTGCCGCCGGAGTTTGTCCGCATCACGGATGATCCGAAGCTGCCGCGTGTGCTGCTGATGGGCGACAGCGTCTCCATCGCGTATGCGCTGGAGGTGCGGAAGCTGCTCACAGGTGTCGCGAACGTCCACCGCGTGCCTTCGAACTGTGGTTCGACGAAGGTGGCTGTGGGCTACTACGGCCTCGTGCGCTGGCTGCCGGACCCGCAGGAGAAATGGGATGTCATTCACTTCAATCA
>JBKCXA010000327.1:0-6153 GCA_046316935.1 Prosthecobacter sp. | reverse complement strand
CAGGAAGCAGTTTTCATCCGCAGGGCGGGCATTCTCATCGCTTTCGAGCAAAAGACGACGTGTTGGTCCGTTCACCATGCATGAGCCCCCACCCGCTTTCCCGTCGCAGCTTCCTCGGCGCCGCCATCGCCACCGCCACTGGCCTCTCGCTTCCTCGATTCGCTTCGGCGGTGGAGAAGCCGAACTCGGTCTTCAACGGCGTGCGCATCGGCTGCATCACCTACAGTTATCGCAGCATGGCAAAGACGGCGGAGGAAACGCTGAAGGCGCTGGTCGAAGACGGCCTCAGCGAGACCGAACTCATGGGCGGGCCGACGCAGCTTTTCGCAGGCATCAAAGGCGGCAAGATCACCGATGCGGAGCGGGAGCAGCAGATCGCCAAGTGCGTTGAGATGCGGAAGATGTTCAACGACGCGGGCGTGAACATTCACATCCACAAGATGGGCTTCGGACAGTCGAATGAGGAAATCGAGTTCAACTTCCTCGTGGCCAGGGCGCTCGGTTGCACGGCCGTGACCACGGAGCGCAATGCCGTCCTCGCTGCGCGTGTCGCACCGTTTGCGGACAAGCACAAAATCTGGGTCGGCTTCCACAACCACACGAACAACCTGCCGGAGATGGATAAGTTCGACGCCATCCTCGATCTCGGCCAATACATCGGCTTCAACCTCGACATCGGTCACTACGTCGCCGGCACGAAGGGCAAATCCCCGATCCCCGTGCTGGAGAAGTATCACAGCCGCATCACGAACCTCCACCTCAAAGACCGCACCGCCGACGGCGGCAATGTGGAGTGGGGCAAAGGCCAGACGCCGATCAAGGAAGTGCTGCAGCTCATGAAAAAGGAGAAGTGGACCTTCCCCGCCGAGATCGAGCTCGAATACAAGATCCCCGAAGGCTCCGACGCCGTCGCCGAGGTGAAAAAGTGCGTGCAGTATTGCCGCGAGGCGCTGGCGTGACGGGAGCGCTTGGCTGGGTCCGGATGACAGCGGACGCAGGTCGAAGGATACCCAAACAACGCCTTGTGTTCCAGTCAAAGGGTGAGAGCCTGCGACATGAACACGCCTCTAGCCCTCCTGCTGGCCTTGGTGGCTTGTGGGAATCTGACCTGCCTCGTCGCACTCGACCCGTCTCACGCAGTGGGTCACTGGCGCATCGGTTTCCTCTCCACGCCGCACACGCTGGGCATCCAGAAAAACCTCGCCGGAGAGATCATCGGCATTCAGCACCTCCAGCACTTCGACAACAACATGGGCTACCTCGATGTGGCTGCCGGTGGCAGCTTCTCCGGTTATGTGGACAGTCCTGTCAGCGGCACCATGACCCTCGGGACGGATGGCACCGGCACCACGGGCATCGGGCCTGTCTTCTACTTCAATGAAAACGCCGATTTCGCGGTGAGCGTCGATTCCAGTGATCCCGGCTGGCTGGATCTGCAATGCATGGTCCGCACCGCAGCAGGCACTCCACCCGCCTCCGCGCTCCAGGGGCACTGGAACATCGTGTCCATCGACACGCCCTACCAGCTCAATACCGACACCGACATGGGCATCGTGACCAATGTCTGGCCGCTCGACAGCTTTGGCGTGTTCGCCGGTCATGCGGATTTTGACGCCGTGGGGAACTTCTCCGGAGTCATGGACGGCGCTTTCAGCGGCACCGCCACACTCGGGCCTCAGGGCGCTGTGTCGTCGCCAGCTTTTGCCGATGGCGAGATCTTCCGGCTGAATACCTCCCAGGATGTGATGATCACCTTCCACTCCGAGGGCCCTGTGGGCGGCTTTCGTTATTTCACCAGCATGGTCAAAGCACCCGCCTCCATGCTCACTCATGAGCTTCAGGGAAGCTGGCGCATTGTTTCACTCGACACGCCGAGCCAGCTGATCCTCCAAAAGAACGCGAGCAACCATGTGATCGGCATCCAGGGAGAGAGTCAATTCAACCTCTTCCAAGGTCAGCTCGCATTTGATGCACAAGGAAACGTCACGGGCTATTTTGACGGCCCCGTGTCCGCCACGGCTACCGCAGGCCCTCAGGGCGCCATCCTGCTCAACTCTGCGGAGGGCTCACTGACCTTCTACATCAATGCGAGCAAGGATGTCATGCTGTCCGTGCAGACGGAGCCCGGCTCGCCTGGCTTTAGTGAAGTGCTGGTGCTTGTCCGGGCGGTCGTGCCGCGTGTCATCACCTCCCATCTCACTGCCAACACCATGGAATTCTGCTGGCCGAATGACGGCGGCGTAAAGTTCCAGCGCAGCACGGATCTCTTAGGCTGGCTGGATGTGACCCCGCCCACGGCCTGCCACAGCGAACCCTTATCCACAGGCAGAGCCTTTTTCCGTCTCGTGCCTGCGCCCTGACACGGTCATCTGCTTCAAGAAAGTGAAGCCGCTGGCGTGAGTGAAGAAGGGAGCGCGGATTGCCTCGCTATGCTCGCCCTCCGGGCAGCCTCCGGCTGGCTGTCTCCGCTACGCTCCGGCTCTCCTGTCCGCATTTGTATCTTCGCGGCTTGGCCGCCAATTGAATGAAGCAGGCAAGAGTGCCCGCTCCCCCTTGGATCAGCTTCGCTCCCAAAGCATAAAACCCGTCTTCAAGCCCGCTTTGGCCGGATTTTCGCGAATGTAGGCACTCACGGTGCTGAAATAGTCGGGCTGCCAGAAGGGATTGAGGGCGCTGAGGCCGTTTTTGTGGATGAGACCGCTCGAAACGCCTTTCCAGCCTTGCAGCGTGTCGAGCAGCGATTCGCCATCGCGGAGGGTGAAGAGGACGTGGACGTGATTGGGCATGATGACATAGCTCCTGAGGTCGTAGCGCTGGCCGTCGAAGTGATGGAGGCGGTCGGCGACGATTTGAGCGAGGCGTGGATCACGCAAGGCGCAAGAGCCGTGCGCGGCGTCGAGGTGTTCGTCGAGTTTGTCGGAGAACTGGCCGTGGTAGCAGGCTTCGGTGATGCAAAGAGCACTTGGCAGCTCGGGTGGGTTGTTTACAATCTTGCACCGTGAATCTGCCGCCCGATACCTTCAGCGACTACCTCGTCTTCGTGGACGAGAGCGGGGATCATGGGATGGCGACGATCAATCCGGACTTTCCGCTCTTTGCACTGGCTTTTTGCATGTTTCCGAAGACAGCCTACATCGACAAGGTGACGCCGGAGCTTCGGCGGCTGAAGGTCGGGACGTTCGGGCATGATCTGGTCATCCTTCACGAGCATGACATCCGCAAAAAGGCGGGTGCTTTCGCCATGATGAGCAAAGAGCCCCGAGAGGCGTTCCTGAACAAACTCACGCAGATCATCGAAGATGCCGATTTCAGGCTCATCGTCGTGGTCATCGACAAACGCGAGCTTCACCTCACGGATGCCTCCACGGCCAATCCCTACCACCTGGCCCTGTTGTTTGGCCTGGAGCGTGTGCATCGCCTGCTGGCAGAGTTGGGTCAGGGAGAGCGCCTCACCCACTTCGTCGTCGAAGCCCGGGGCAAGCGGGAGGACACCGAGCTTGAACTCGAGTTCCGGCGCATCTGTGAAGGCAGCAACGACCTGGCCCGCCCGCTGCCCTTCAAGCTGGTGATGGCCGACAAGCGAACCAACTCCGAGGGCTTGCAGATCGCGGACATGGTGGCCCGGCCTGTGGCGCTCTCCGTGCTCCGCCCCGGCCAGCCCAATCGGGCCATGACCACCCTGGAATCCAAATTCTGGCAAGGCACGAACGGATGCATCGCTGGAAACGGCCTCAAACGCTTCCCCGAGAAAAACGAAAGGCCACCGGGTAGTCCCAGTGACCTTTCGCCGAACGGGTAGTCCCATTCCAAAGCTGCGGAAGCTATAACCGCCGATCTCGCGGCTCGCAAGTTCAGAGTCCTGAAGTCTCAGCCCCCAAACCCGGCGCAGGAGCTGTGGGCGGCGTCGAGGTGTTTGTCGAGCTTGTCGGAGAACGGGCCGTGGTAGCAGGCTTCGGTGAGGTCGTCCCACGGTGGTGGATTGGCGGCGAGGAAGGCGTCGCGGCTTGTTCGTCGTAGCTTGAGCGAAGAAGAAGAAGCGCGAAGCCAGTCGTCGAGGAGTTCACGCGGGAGCGAATCGGCGAGGCGGAAGGTGACGAAGGTCTGACAGGTTGGATTCCTGCAACAGGATTAACCGCCCCCATTCCTAATCGGCATCCAGCGAGAAACCACGACTTTGCTGGTGGCGAATGAATGCGGCAGTCTGCCTGAACTGGCCGTATGAGCGGTCATTCCGGATATGTGCATGGAACGGCTGCTTTGAGTGGCAAGCGATGCAAAGCACCCGAATGTTGGCGACCACATTGTTGTTCATCTGCCCGTCGATGTGATGTGCATGGAGGAATCGCCGGAGATCAGGAGATGACAGATCAATTCCGCAATCCTCGCAAAGATGGTTTCTGGCTTCTTTTGTTCTGCGGGCGATCTCGGCCCAATCGTCGGCATAGACATTCGGCACATCATCCAAGTCGATCCGCCTCACGGTTGCGTCACCGTGCAACTCGTTGGTTTCGATAAAACGACGAAGATCGAACGAGCGTATCCCCCCCCGATTGAATCGAGCATTGTAGATGGCGAGACAGTTGCGGCAGAAAGACAAGGGCGCCCCCTTATCGCCGGAATACTGCTTCACCACTTTTTGCTTTCGTATGATCGTGTAGCTAAACAATCCATCGCCCCGTGAAGCCATGCGGTATCGGTCGGAGCGTCCAATGCTCTGCATCATCTCTAGGGTTGAGCAATTGAAGAGGTGATACTTGTGACACTCTTCGATTTCCGGAATCTCCCTCGTGTAAAGCGCCTTCTGCGTGATGTGAAGAATGACTTTCACCACACGCCCGTCAGGGAGCACGTTGTAGATTCCTGAGGTGCTTCTAACGAGTGACTTCTCGTCCTCTACGAGAATGCCTTCTGAGTTGAGTTGCTGAAGGAGCTTGTTCGATTGGGCGACGATATTCACCCCGATGGAGCGCACCGCCGAAAGCAGTTCCTCGAACATGGTGAACGCGGTCATTTCTGCTCCTGTTGCTGTTTTTCAGAAACCTCAATGATGCGGAGAATCTGTTCCTTCGTCTTCGTGAAGACACGGAACTCAACACGACGAGACCGCCCCTGGTCCTCAGCGCCTTGCTCAGTCACTATCGGACGAGCAAATGACAACCCGTTCGCTCTAATCGCTTTGGTAAGCCAATCTCGCTTATCGGAAGTGGACTCAAGCAAATAGGCAAATTGAACGACTGCCAACGCACGCTCCTGAGACAGGCGGGCGTTGTTCAGATACCTGTCAGTGATTGAGGTGGCATTCTCCCACTCGGAGCTCGTATGGCCCTCGACACGCACTTCCTCAATGTTGCCGATATATTTGGCGCCTGTCAGGATGCCCACATAGCGAGGAAAGAAATCAGCCAAGATGACCTTGAATCTGTCCCTCAGGGCTGATTTACCAGTCTCGAACAAAACCTCCGGCTCATTGAAACGAACGGTATTGTCGGCTTCAATTGTTGCGTTCCACTTTGGAAGATCATCACGAAATTCTTTTAGCAAGTCTTGGTAGAGTCCAATTTGAAGCTCTGAGTAAGTGGCGGCAATTTTTCGAATGGTCTCGCCTTGTTGCAGGTAGGTTGAGGCTCGTCGTTCAGCTTCTTTTTCGGCTTTTTCAGCCTTTGCAGCAGCCTCAATCGCAGTTTGTCTTTCCGTTTCGATTCGCTGCTTATCGAGCTGAACCTCGAGCATGAAAGCGACGGCGATGAGCAAGAAGATCATCATCAGGCCAGACATCATGTCCGACACGCTTCCAAGCCAGCTGTGAGCATCTTTCATTTCGGCATGAGGCGTTCAATGGCCGCAAGAAACTCGCGATAGTTTGCTCCAAACTGTGTTGTCAGGGAGGACAAGGCATTGTTGAGCTGTCGAAGTGATGCTGCCAGCTCGTCTCGGGTTTTATCTGTCATCTCGGACGTCCGTTTCGTCAGCTCTGCTAACGATTGAGCCTGGGCTGTGAGCGATCCTTGAATCTTCGTGGTAAGTTCGTCCAAACCTTGTCTTGTCTCTCTCAAGTTCCCTGCAACGGCATTGCAGTGTTCTGAGAAGGTTTTGCTCACGTTGGACATACTACCACGATTCTCATCTTCGAGTCGCTTGAAGCCCGCCACGATG
>JBKCXA010000326.1:0-9333 GCA_046316935.1 Prosthecobacter sp. | reverse complement strand
CTCCGCGTCCTGCAGTCGGCCACCGCGGGCGTCGTTGAAGTAGAGCACGCTCGGATGCGTGAGGCGCTGCATGAGCACGCGGGCGGGCGAGTCGGCGATCTCGGCGCGGGCCATGCCTGTGATGGCGGCGGGCAGAAGGCCCTCGCCTTTGCGGAAGAGCTCGCGGTTGTAGTAGTCGATGTAGATTTCGGGTCCGGCGAAGATGAGCAAGCCGCCACCGGCTTTGACGAACTTGTCGAGCTCCGCGAGGTCGTTGCCTTGAATGCGCTGACAATCGGCGAGGATGATGACCTCCGCCGTTTTGTAGTCATCGCGGCGGAGCTTGCGCAGGTCCACTTTGCGCGTGCGGATGAGGTCCTTGAGCGAGTTCGAGGCGGCGGTGTGCGGCGTGAGGGCGAGCTCGAGGAAATCGGCGGCGCCTTCGAGCGGCGTGGAGCTAGGCTTGCCGTCGATGAGCAGCACATCGAGCTGATTGCGCACCTGCACGACGCTGTGAAATGCATTGTCATCGCTGAAGCTGTCGCCTTCGAGGCGCACAGAGAGCGAGTGGTCGCCCACCTTGTCAAAAGCATGCGTGAAGCTCAAAACGGCCTCGCCTTCCGGTGCGAGTGAGACGCGTGCGGTGCGTAGTCGTGTGCCATCGGCCTCCAGATGCACCGGAATGTCCTGCCAGGGCCTTTTGCCGTGGTTCTTGATGCGCACACGCACGCCGATGGGCTGTGTTTCGGCTGCGACGAGCGCGGAGAGGTCGGCTGAGGCAATACTGAGGTTTTCCGCGAGATCGCTGCCGATGCGATAAAAGGTGATTTGCGGCTTCGGCTCCTGTTTGGAAAGGTTTTCAAGCGCTGGCAGTGCCGCGCCGTCGGCGATGGCTTTCCAGTCGGCTTCTTGAAAATCGGAAACGACGACGATTTCACGCGCGGCGTTCGGTGCATCCTTCAAAGCGCTCGTGGCGGCCTGAAACGCATCATTGGCCGAAACCGGGCCGAACATCGATGGCACCTCGGCGAGCTTCTTCGGCACGAGATCGAGCGCGGTGGTCGGTTGATCGAGCAGCTTGCGCGGCGAGCCGCCGCTGAGCACCACCTGCGCCGCGGAGCCGCTCGGAAGGCTTTCCGTCATCTGTTGAAGGTCGTGACGTGCCGTGTCGGCCACGCTGGCGCCTGCCACGGCTGTTTTTTCAGCCGGAGCACGCATCGAAAAGGAGTCATCGAGCATCACGATGAGCGATGAACTGCCCATGCCGAGCGAACGCATCGCCGTGAGCACCGGACGAGCCAGACACAACGCGAGGATGATGGGAATCGCGACGCGGGTGATGAGCAACAAAAGCTGCTCGATCTTCATTTTACGCTTCTTCTGCCGGATCACCTCGTGAAGCAGATGCATCGCACCCCAGCGCACGGTGACGACCTTCCGCTTGTTCAGCAGATGGATGAGCAGCGGGATGAGAAAGGCCGCCGCGCCCGCCAGCAAAGCGATGTTAAGGAAGGTCATGGCGGGCTGGAATGAGGAATGACGAATTCAGAATGACGAACGAATGGCAAAGAACGAATGCCGAAGCGTGGAGTCGTGCTTACTTTTAGGTCATTCGGATTTGGGGCTTCTTTCGTCATTCTGAATTCGTGCATTCCTCATTTTTGCGTCCAGATGGCCTTCATGGCTTCCGCGTTGACCAGCGGATCGAAAGCGGCGCGCACGGGCATTTCGAATCCGGGGATGATGTCACTCGTGAGGACACCTTCCTTTTGTGGCTCGGCCGGCGGGTAGGCGCTGCCTTGCAGGCGATGCAACTCGATCGTTTCCGCCTCGGCATCAACGATCCAGTATTCTCCCACCCCATGCAGGGCGTAATCCTCGAACTTGATACCGCGATCACGCTTTTCCGTCGAAGGAGACAGCACCTCGACGATCAGGTCGGGGATGGGAAACTTCAGCGTGTCCGCCGAGACGATGCCCGCTTTGGAGGTGCCCAAGAACATGACGTCTGGCTCGTAGTCGTTTCGTGGAAAGCAGGTCATGGCTTTCTCATGGCGAACCAACCCGAGACCATGCACCCGTGTAAAAGCATCCAGCAGCCCGAAAATGAACTGGCTGGCCTGTAGGTGCCGATTCAGCGCCGGGGAATGCATGATGACCTCTCCCTGGATGAACTCCCATTTGTGCTCCGGGGTGATGTCGGCATAAAACTTCTCCCGCATCCTGTGCTCGATGGCGAGGCTTCGCCGGGCCTGCTCGATGAGTTCGGGCAGGTCAGGAGCTTGCAGGAGAGATTCGAGGACGGCGGCGCTCATGGCGGAAGTTGGCTCATCAGGCGGCAAAGCGCAACACGCTCACTTGCCCACACGATACAGCTTGTCCTGGGTGCGGATGAAGAGGCTGCTGTCACTCACGGAGATGGCGGCGCGCACGCTTTCGGCATTGCCGTTGGGTTTGGAGCCATTTCCCATCTCATTGACGGAGAGCAGTTCAAACTGCGGGCTGTCTGCTTTGGCGACGTACACCTCGCCCCAGAAGTTCATGCAATACACCTTGCCATCCGCCACGGTCGGGCTGCTCTCGAATTTGGTTTTGCCACCGAGTTCGCCTGTCCAGAGCACCTTGCCGGTCTTGGGTTCGAGGCAGCTGAGGAGCTTCTTGCCGCCGTCGAGAACGTAGAATTTGCCTTTGTAGAAGGCAGGGGTGGGAACATCGCTGGTGACGCCTTTGGGCTCGGTCTGCCAGACGGGCTGTGTTTCGCCTTTGGCATCCAGCGGCAAGGCGAAGACAGGCGAGTTCTTCGGTGCGCAGACGATGGCGATCCCGTCCCCCACCACTGGCGAGGGCACGAGGCGGAAGAATTTGTTGTAGCTCTCGCCCGGCGGGTTCCAGGTGGCGATGCGGGAGAACTCCTTGCCCGTGGCGGCATCGTGGATGGTCAGCGTGTCTCCGCCAGAGATCAGCATGAGACGCTGGTCTTTGTAGGTGGTGAAGACGGGGCTGCTGAAGGCTTCAAGCGACTCGACGGAGGCAAGGCTGGGACGGATGTGTTTCCAAATGTCCTTACCGGTGGCTGGATCGATGGCGAGGACGTAACTGCTCATGTCCTTGCCGGGTGTGCCTTTTTCGAACTTTTCCTGAAACTTGAAGGTTTCGTTCCGCTGGAGCACCTGGATGTAAAGCTTGCCACTGTCGATGGTGGGGCTGCTGCCATAGGTCCACTGCGTGGCAAAGGCACCGTGCGTCTCCTTGAAGTCGCGCTTCCATAGGATCTTGCCGCTGAAATCACACGCGGCGGCGATGGCATTGGCAAAGAGGAAATAAACGCGGTCGCCATCGGTGGCGGCAGAAGGGCTGGCGAGGTTGCTCTTGTCATCCCATTGCACTTCATCGCCATCGGAAATGGTGGTGCGCCACTTTTCTTTGCCGCTCTGCTTGTCGTAGCAAAGGCCGACGAGCTTCTTTTCGGCCACGATGGGCGAGGTGATGAAAATGTTGTCGCCCCAGATCACCGGCACGGAGGCCGCGATGCCCGGAACGTCCGCCGCCCATTTCACGCCTTCTTTCGGGCTGAATTTGGCAGGAAGACCCGTCTCGCTGCTGGAGCCATCCTGGTTGGGGCCGCGCCAGTTGGGCCAGTTTTCACCGCTGGCGGCGGTGGCAAGCAAAGCGAGGGCGAAGAGCGAGGCGGTCGATTTCATGGGTGTGCGTGAGGAAAAAGCAAAACGAGGCAAAAGTGGGATTTGTTCTCGGAAAGGAAGACGAAAAAAGACTTACCAGGTCAGCCACTTCGGCGGTGTGGCAGGTGCGATGAGCAGGGTGAACTCACCCTTTGGCGCCTTGGTCTGAAAATGGGCATGCACCTTGGTGGCCGTGCCACGTTGAAACTCGGCGAATTTCTTCGTCAGCTCGCGGGCGACGACGATTCGGTGCTCTGGCGAGGCGGTGGCGAGAATGTCGAGCGTATCGAGGATGCGGTAGGGACTCTCGAAGTAGATGCTGGTGGCCTCACGGGCCAGCGCGGCCGTGAGCTCGGTGGTGCGGGCACCTTTTTTGTGAGGCAAAAAGCCGCCGAAGTAGAAGGGTGTGGTCGGCAGGCCGCTCGCGGAGAGGGCGGTAAGCACGGCGCTGGGGCCGGGCAGGCTGTCGATGGAAAAACCAGCTCCCACGGTGGCCGCGACGAAGCGCTGACCGGGATCGGAGATCGTGGGCATGCCCGCGTCCGAGATCATTGCCACGCTGCCGCCTGATCTCATATGATCGATGAGCTGTGGGATGCGCTGCGCCTCGTTGTGCTCGTTGAGGCTGATGAGCCGTGCTTTGATGCCCAGGTGCTTCAAAAGCATGCCCGAGTGCCGCGTGTCCTCGCAGGCGATCAAATCGGCATTTCGAAGCGCATCGACGGCTCGCGGCGTGATGTCGCCCAGGTTCCCAATCGGCGTGGCGACGAGATATAGACCGGCCAGAAGTCGGCCAGAAGGCTGCGGAGCCTCAAAAGGATCGTTTTCGACCGCTTCGACGAGTGAAGGGGCCCCGACGGCATCTTCATCGGGTTGCTCACCAACCTTCGCAGATGTCATTGGCGAGGTTGATGGCGGCGCGTTGGGCGGCATCCTCCAGCGCCTGGGTTTCCGAGAGTTGCAGATTCGGATCGATCAGCATCTGGGTGTCCCCGGTGACGTAGTTGGTGTAAAGTGTGCGTCCGGAGGCATCCACGATCGAGTATTGAATCTCGAGGATGATCTGCATCTGCGAGGTGCGCAGGATGTTTGTGCGATCGGAGCGAAACTGGCGGCGGTGCACATTGCGGATCGTGGCCGTCAAGATCGCGTCAGCCTGATCCCGTGGGACGATTTCATACGAGCCGTGGTTCTGAATCCATTTGATCGCCGCATTGGTGGCATTGACGCCGATACGCGGCTCCAAGGTGAGGTTGTCAAAAGTAGGAACGGCCAGCGTGCGGATCTCACGGAGCTTGGCCGGCTTTTGCGCTCCCAGTTGATACCCTGCGCAAGCCGGGAGGAGGAAGCAGGCGGCAAGGACCAGAAGAGAAAGATGTTTCATGCGGGGACGACGTCGGGAGGCGGCGAGATAGTTGGGCGGGCGGGCGGGCACAAGAACTTACGGGGCAGGCTTCGGCGGCACGGGTGGTGCGGGGACTGGAGGCGTGGCACCTGGCACAGTCGGGCTGGGAGTGGGCGGAACAGGCAGCAGAGCAGGTTTCTCCGTCTCAGGCAGCGTGGGCAGCAGGGAGCCGGGCATCGGGCTGGCACCGCCAGGCTGCAGAGGCAGGGCAGGCTCGGTGAGCGGGATGGGCATGAAGGAATCATTGCCAGAGCGCATGCGGGGCTTTTCTGCCAGACGAGCCAGTTCAGGAGCCATGGGCCCGACGTAATCAGGGCGGGATTTGAGGTCCTTCGAGGCCAGTTTGGTGAAATCCTGATCCGGCATGCCCCGGCGGGACTGGGTCACACCATCGGGATCTTGCGCGGCGAGTTCTGCCAGGATTTCACGGGCCTCGGCCGACACTTCAGGTGAACCAAACTTCACCGCCTCATTCAGGTACATCGCCGCGGCGACCGTTTTCCCCTGGGTGCGGTAGAATTTGGCGATGCTGAGGGACTGGTTGGCCTCGGCGGTGTTCACCTGGCGCAGGATTTGTTCGGCCTCCTGCTTGCGCTCGCCACCAGGATTGGCGGCCATGTAGGTCTTGAGGGCGTCACGCGTGGCGGTGAGGTTCGATGCGTCTTCACTGCGCTGCGCGGCCACATTGCTGATGGATGCGATGCGGAACTGCGCCTCGGAGGCCTGCGAAGTCCCAGGGTAGTTGTCCACGACCTTTTGGTAGGCCTGCACCGCCTTGTCCTTCTCGCTGATGTCCTGATAAATCTCCGCGATGCTGAACTGGCTCAGCGAGGCAAATTTGCCGTAGGGAGCATTGGCGATGATCTTCTCGTAAAACTCGAGGATGTCCGAGGGATTCATCTTCATCGGCAGCAGGATGAGGCTGCGCTGCTTTTTGCCACCCTTCGCCTCTTCGGCGATCTCATACTGGCGCTCGATGGCCTCGGCGAACCGGGGGCTCTGGCGGTGGTTCTCGATGAACTCCTGGAAGGCCGTGAAAGCCTCCTCAAGGTCGTTCTCGGTATGGCGGATGATCACCGCACGCTGATACGCGGCTTCACCAGCCGCCTGCGTGAAGGGATACTGCTTCACGACCTTCTCATAATACCCCTGCGCACGACCGGATTTGCCCGCCTGCTGGGCGGCGAGTCCTTGGGAGAGGAGGCCTTGCGCGGCTTGCTCCTGGAGCGTGCGCTCGTCCGCGGTGGGGGCGACCTTTTCTTTCTTGCCGAAAATGAAGTCGAGCAGCGCGAAAGCGGGCGTCTGGACGGTGAAAAACGCCGCGGCCACGGCGAAGGCAGCGACGGGGAGGCGGGAAGAGTGGGGGGAACGCATCGGCGGCGATGGTAAGGGCATGTTAAACGTGCGTCAAGAACCGGGGAGGCACGGGTGGCTTTTCGCCAAAATCAGCCCGGCCACAAGCAGAGTCTCACAAATCGTCCCCGGTGGGCGTCTCCGGCATTTTCATGCTCAAATTGCTATACTGGATGCGCGGCCCCTCCTCCTTCGGGTTGTCGGTGAGCAGGATTTCCTTCTCTGACTTGTCGGAGAGGGTGGCCTTCAGATGCCAGCGGCAGGAGGGCCAGCCTTTGTGCTCGCTATCGGCCGGGATGCCGTATTTGGCCGTCAGGGCTTTTTTCACCTCGGCAAAGGCGCGGTCGCGTTTCCCGGCGGGCAGCACCATCACCCGACCGGAGTAGAACTGGTCGTCCACAAACCACAGGTTCCACCGCTTCGCCCGCCACAGGTCGAAGGTGCTGCCTTCAAAATAGAGCATCGTGGCACTCGTGCTCGCCGGGATGATGTCGAGGCCCTTGGCACTCTTCATGATGACCTTCGCCTCGTCGCTCGACGCACCCCAGCGGATGCCGACGAAATCATCGAGGCGGATCTCCAACGCCTGCAGGGGCAGCAGGGTAATTCCAAGGACAAGCAAGGCGAGGCGGCGGGTGAGACGTGTTTTCATGCGGTCAGCGTGTGGCGGGAGTGTTTCGGATCGCCCGTTTTTTGGCAAGCGTGATTCCGGGTCCTGGGAGCGGGCCGGAAACCTTGCACAGGGCTTACCTCCCTCCTTGCCACCGGGGGAAATCACGGGAGAATGGCGGCCCTTTTCCGACCCCAACCAACCATGCCCAAGACTCCTGCTGACACCGCCTTTCGCATCTCCGGCCCCGGCATTCGCCCGATCCGAAAATTGATGGTCGCGAACCGCTCTGAAATCGCCATCCGCGTGATGCGGGCGGCTACGGAGCTGGGCATCCGCACGGTGGGCATTTATGCGCAGGAGGACCGGTTCTGCCCGCATCGCTTCAAGGCGGACGAGGCTTATGAGCTGAACAAGGACAAGGGGCCGCTCGGAGCCTACCTCGACTACGAGGGCATCGTGGCTCTGGCGAAGGAGAAGGGCGTGGATGCGATTCACCCCGGTTACGGCTTCCTGAGCGAAAATCCGGACTTCTCACGCGCCTGCGAAAAGGCGGGCATCATCTTCATTGGGCCTGATCCGAAGATATTGACGATGATGGGCGACAAGACGGCCGCTCGCAATGTGGCCCGCAAATTGAAGGTGCCGATCCTCGAAGGCACGGACGAGCCGGTGAGTGATCGCAAGGAAGCGATCGCGGTGGCGAAGAAGATTGGCTTCCCGCTGATCATCAAGGCAGCCTTTGGCGGTGGTGGTCGCGGCATGCGCATCGTGCGTGAGGCCAAAGACCTCGAAAAACTGCTCGATGAGGCCCAAACCGAGGCGGAACGCGCTTTCGGCAATGGCGCGGTCTTCCTCGAAAAATTCGTCGGCAAGGCGAAGCACATCGAAGTGCAGATTTTGGCCGATAAACACGGCACGGTGCTGCATTTGCACGAGCGCGATTGCTCCGTGCAGCGTCGCCATCAGAAGGTGATCGAGCAGGCGCCGAGCTATGGCGTGAAGCAGGAGATCATCGACGGCCTTTGCGACGCGGCGGTGAAGCTGGCGAAGGAGGTGAACTACACGCACGCCGGCACGGTCGAGTTCCTCGTCGATCACGAATCGGGCGAGTGGTATTTCATTGAGATGAATCCGCGCATCCAGGTGGAGCACACCGTGACGGAGGAGATCACCGGCATCGACATCGTGCGCAGCCAGATCCTCATCGCGCAGGGTCACAAGATGCATGACGAGCCTCTCGCGCTGCCCGTGCAGAACAAGATCGAGAAGAGCGGCTTTGCCATCCAGTGCCGCATCACCACGGAAGATCCGGAAAACGGCTTCACGCCGGACTTCGGCAAAATTTTGACCTACCGCAGCGCCGGTGGCTTCGGCATCCGCCTCGATGGCGCTCTCGGTGCCACGAACGCGGTCATCACGCCTTACTACGACTCGATGCTGGTGAAGATGACCGTCTTTGCCCGAACCTACGAGCAGGCGCTCGACCGCATGGACCGCGGCCTGCGTGAGTTCCGCATTCGCGGCGTGAAGACGAACATCCCGTTCCTCATGAACGTGGTGCATCATGCGGAATTCCGCGCCGGTCAGGCCACCACGCGCTTCATTGATAACAATCCCGACCTGCTGAAGTTCGTCGCCCGCAAAGACCGCGCCACGAAGCTGCTGAACTACCTCGCGGACGTCATCGTGAACGGGAATCCCTTCGCCAAAGGGCACAAGCCCAGCGGTCTCTTCATCGCACCGCCCATTCCGAAGAGCGACCACCGCGTCGCACCTGCCAAGGGCACGAAAGACCTGCTCATCGAGATGGGCCCGGAGAAGTTCTGCAAAGACTGGGTCGCGAAGCAGAGGCGCCTGCTCATCACCGACACGACCATGCGCGATGCGCATCAGTCGCTGCTCGCCACCCGCATGCGCACCTTTGACATGCTGGCCGTCGCCGATGCCGTGGCACGCCGCACGCCGAACCTTTTCTCCCTCGAAATGTGGGGCGGCGCCACCTTCGATGTCAGCATGCGTTTCCTGCGCGAAGATCCGTGGGAGCGCCTGCGCCAGATCCGCGCCAAGGTGCCGAACATCCTGCTCCAGATGCTCTTCCGTGGCTCGAATGCCGTCGGCTACACGAACTACCCGGACAATGTGGTGAAGGGTTTCATCAAACATGCCTCCGAGAACGGCATGGACATCTTCCGCATCTTTGACTCGCTGAACTACCTGCCTAATCTGCAAGCTGCCATGACTGCAGTGCGTGAGGAAACCACTTCCATTTGCGAAGGCACGCTCTGCTACACTGGCGATATACT
>JBKCXA010000325.1:0-3544 GCA_046316935.1 Prosthecobacter sp. | reverse complement strand
TTGTCGAGCACGGTGGTGGCATCGGGCAGGTTGAAGGGCGTGAGCTCGGGCGGCATCGAATTGCGCAGCATGAGCAGATACACGCTGCGCTGCGAGCTGGGCTGATGCAGCGAGGGCAGCTCATTGATGAGCACATCGCGATGCTGGATGAGTGAACCGCTCGCTGGCTGCGGATTCAGATTACCGGTGGCGGCGAGCATGGTGTCACGGATGGTTTCGGCATCGAGACGGCGCACGCGATGCTGGCCGAACAAGGAGAGGCGGTTTTCAACCGCCTGCGGCGATTTCAAATCGCCGTTCCTTGAGCTGAGCTGATAAGTGCGGCTGAGGACGATAGTGCGAATAAGTTTTTTGATGCTCCAGCCTTCGCGCATGAAGCGGGTGGCGAGGTGGTCGAGGAGTTCGGGATGCGTGGGGCGCTCGCCGGAGAGGCCGAAGTCGTTCGGGGTGGTTACGAGGCCTTCGCCAAAGAGCTGCAGCCACACGCGATTCACGAAGACGCGGGCGGTGAGCGGATTGCGCGGGCTGGCGAGCCATTGAGCGAGTTCGAGTCGGCCGCTTTGCTTCAAATCGACGACGGTGCCGCCACCGCAGGCACTCAGGAAGCCGCGAGGGATGGCTGCGCCGAGTTTTTTGGATTCGCCGTCGATGTTGAGTTTGCAGTCTTCGATCTTTTTGGCGTCGCGAACGCCCATGGCGAGCGGGGCATCGGCCTTGTAGGCAAAGGAGGGCTTCGCGGGCGGACGATGCGGCGGATTGGCTTTGATGATGGGCTCCAATTCGGCACGCGGCAGCACTTTGGCGGTGGCTTGAAGCTCGTGCAGCGGTGTTTGCGGTGCGGTGAGGCCCTGATGCGCGGCGGCACCCCACATGGTCTCGGAGCTTTTGAAGATGCCCGCGAGCGCGTAGTAGTCGCGGGTGGGGATGGGATCGGTCTTGTGATCGTGGCAGCGGGCGCAGCCAATACTCAGGCCGAGGATGCCGCTGCCGATGACGTTGATTTGATCGGCGATGACATCCATCTCGAAGTTCTCGTTCATGGCCTTCGCGGGCTTCGCACCGAGCGCGAGCAAGCCGGTGGCGATGAGCTGGCGGTCGCGCTGCGCGGGTGAATCAGCGGGAAGTAGGTCTCCGGCGATCTGCTCGGCGATGAAGCGGTCATACGGCAGGTCTTCGTTGAAGGCGCGGATGACATAATCGCGATAACGCCACGCATGCGGGAAGCTCGGATTGCGGCTGAGGCCGTCGTTGCCGTTCGATTCGGCGTAGCGGGCGACGTCGAGCCAGTGGCGGCCCCATTTTTCGCCGAAGTGCGGTGAGTTCAGGAGGGCGTCCACGTAGTCGGACGGGTCTGACATTTCAGACGAGTCGGACGGCGGTAGGCCGATGAGGTCAAAACTCAAGCGGCGCTTCAAAGTGGCTGTTTCGGCATCGGGAGCGGGTTTGAGGCCGTTTTGCTCGATTTTGGCTAGAATGAAGGCGTCGAGGCTTTGGCGTGGCCACGCTGTGTTTTGGACTTTTGGCGGTTTGGGATCGGAAATGGGCTCCAGGGACCAAAGAGGCTGCTGCGGGGCATTTTTGACGATCTTCGGTGGCTCAGTGCGCGGATCCGGTGCGCCCATTTTGACCCATTCGGCGAAATCGTTCACGATGTTCTCGGGCAGGCGCTTCTTGGGCGGCATTTCGAGACCGTCGTAGCGGACGGCTTGCACGATGAGGCTTTCGTCCGGCTTGCCGGGAATGACGGCGGGCCCGGATTCGCCACCGGCGATCATTTCCGAGGGCGCATCGAGCAGCAGCTTGCCGCCGAGCTTCTTCGAGGTCTGCGAATGGCAATCGTAGCACTGCTTCACGAGCACGGGGCGGATCTTGGACTCAAAGAAGGCCCGCTGGTCCGGCGTCATGTCAGCCCCAGCCGCGAGGGCGGTGAGCAGGAACAAGGCTGGAGGCAGGGCTTTCATGAGGTCCCACCACTACGTCGAGAAGGGGCGCACCTTGCTCGTCGTCGTCTTTCTGGCACCGGGAAGGGCAGGGGGGATGCGCTGACTCCTTGCCATGTCGCGGCTCGTGCCCTACAACGGGGTGAAATTCACGCCAACAGCCGCCGCATGGTCACCATCACGATTCAGGAACTTTCGAAACGCTTCGGCGGAAGCACCGTGCTGGGCGGCGTGAACCTGCAAATCGAGTCCGGCGAGCTGTTCTTCCTGCTCGGGCCCAGTGGTTGCGGCAAGACAACGCTGCTGCGGCATATCGCGGGCTTTTACGAGCCGGACCATGGGAAGATCTTTTTTGATGAAGAAGATGTCACCCGCGTGCCGGCGCATCTGCGTGAGACGGGCATGATGTTTCAAAGCTATGCGCTGTGGCCGCATTTGAATGTGGCGCAGAATGTGGCCTTCGGGCTCGAAGAGCGGAAACGGCCCGCGAAGGAGATCGAGCATCGCGTGGCGGAGGCGCTGGATCAGGTGCAGCTCGGCGGGCTCGGCTCGCGGAAGATTCAGCAGCTCTCCGGCGGGCAGCAGCAGCGTGTCGCCCTGGCTCGGGCGCTCGTGATTCGGCCGAAGTGCCTGCTCCTCGACGAGCCGCTCTCGAATCTCGATGCCATGCTGCGCCATGAGATGCGGTCCGAAATTCGCCGCATCTGCAAGGAGAACGGGCTCACCGCCATCTACGTCACTCATGATCGCGATGAGGCGCTCTCAATGGCCGACCGCATGGCGATCATGGAAGGCGGCAAGCTGGTGCAGGTGGGATCACCGCAGGATGTTTATAAACATCCCGCCACGAAGATGGTGGCCGAGTTCATCGGCGAGACGAACCTCATCGAAGGCGTCGTCTTCCGCGAAAGCAGCCGCCCGGGTTTTTTCGATGTCGAGACGAGCTTTGGCATGCTGCGCGGCCGCCCGAACGAGCATGGCTGGTCGCCCACGCCCGGCCTGCCCGTGTGGCTGAGCATCCGGCCTGAGGCACTGACCTTTCACCACGTCATGGACAGCCCGAACCGCTTCCCCGGCCAGATCGTGGACACGACCTACCTCGGCTCGACGGTGCAGTATCAGCTCCAGGTGCAAAGCGGGCCGCTGATGAAGCTCACCGAGTTCAATCCCTTCATCGTCCGCCCGCCCTGTGACGAGGAAGTCCGCGCCATGGTGGCCATGCATGATGTGGTGATCATTCGGAAGTGATGAAACGCGTCCTCCAGCATCCCATCGTGCAGGCCGTTCTGGCCTGGCTGCGAGCGCATCCGCGCGAGGGGGCGGTGCTGGGGGCGATCATCGCGGTGCTGATCGGGCCGTTTTTGCTGAAGCCGGCGGACACGACCACGCCGCGCCGTTGGGACCGCAGGCTGGGGATCGTGACGCCGCATCCGGGGCTGATTCGCGATGAGTTTGGCCATGCGTTTGCGGCGCATTGGAAGGCGAAGACGGGTGAGACGCTTTACATCGACTGGCGGGTGCCGGGCGGGACTTCGGAAATCGCCATGCTGGTGAAGTCGGAGTATGCCGCGGCCTTTGAGCGGCACTGGAAAGAGGATCTGAAG
>JBKCXA010000324.1:0-6563 GCA_046316935.1 Prosthecobacter sp. | reverse complement strand
GTTTGTCATCAGCAACACCGGCACCGCCACGCTGAACCTCAGCGGCTGGACGCTGCTGAATCCGGCCACGGGTGTGAGTGCGAACGGCCCCACCACGCTCGGCAGCAGCAGCGTCGTGCTGAATTCCACGCTCAATCTCACGCCCGGCATGGTCGTGAGCGGCGGGCCCTTCGCAGCAGGCACCACGCTCGTTTCCATCAGCGGAAACACCGCCACCTTCTCCAGCGCGGCCACCAGCACCACGCCGGTGAGCGTCTTCACCTTCTACCCGGCGGGCACGAGCTTGGTGAATGCCTTCGCCTTCTCCGGCGCGCTGCCGACAAGCGTCGCCGCAGGTGCCACGGCCACCGTGACGGTGAACTTCGTGCCGAACAGCACCGCAGCGGGCACTTACACTCGGCTGCTGCGCTTCACGACGAATGATAGCAATGAAAACCCTTACCAGCTCCTGCTCACCGGCACGGCGGAAGGTGTGCCGCTGCCGCCTGAGGTCGCGCTCTCCGTCGCTGGCACGGCGGTGGCGCAAAATGGCAGCATCGCTTACGGCAGCACCACAGTCGGCACACCGGTTTCCAAGGTCATCACCATCAGCAACACCGGCGGCCAGACGCTGACTCTGAGCAGCTTCAGCTTCGTCACCTCGACCACGGGCATCAATCTGCCCACCACCGCGATGATGGGCAGCACCACGGCCACCGTCGCGAGCACCACCGGCCTTTCCGCCGGCATGAGCGTGGTCGGCACCGGCATCCCGGCGGGAACGACCATCGTTTCCGTGAACAGCGCCACCAGCATCACGCTCTCCGCCCCGGCCACCTCCATGCTCATGAATAGCAGCGTCACCTATCTCCCGGCGGGTGGCACGGTGAATCCCTTCAGCATCACCACCTCCGCAGCCTCCAGCGTGCCCGGTGGCGGCAGCACGAGCGTCACCGTGCGATACAATCCGACCGCCGCAGGCACGCACAACGTGCAACTGCGCTTCACCACCAACGACAGCGATGAAAATCCCGCGCAAGTGACGCTCACAGGCACCGCCACACCTTGATCCACATCCGGTTTCACGCGTCATGAACCGCCGAATCCTTCTCACCGTCAGCGTCGTGGTCCTCGCCACGGCGCTGGCGCTGTTTTCGAGCCGGAAGAGCCCGCAAGACATTGTGGAGCCCAAATCGCCAAAAACTGCGCCGACCTCGAAAAGCACTCCGGCGGCTCCAAAGCCCGTTTTGACCTCCAAAACCGGCATCGCGGCCGAAATCGCTGAAATCGAACATCAGCCCGAAATGGCCCGCAGGCTCGCTTTGGTCGAAAAACTCGCCGCGTTGGGCGCAGCGGCCATTCCGATGCTTTCGGAGCTGCTCGTCGAGGCCAAAACGAGCACCGAGCGCGGCATCCTCGCTGATGCGCTGGCCCGCATCGGCACCGCGGAAGCCGTCGATGCGTTGTTTGGCATCCTCGCCTCCACCACCGATGCCACGTCGAAGGCGGAGATCGCTCAATCCTTTGCCGCGTTGCCGCCGGGACAAGCCATCGAAACACTCGCCTCAGGCCTCGCTCTCATTCTCGATCCGCCGGTGCGTGATGCCGTCGTCGCCACCGTGGGGCGTGCGGCCGATGCCAACGTCGTCACCTTTCTCAACGAGCTCTACCATGAGCCCGAGGCCTTCACCGGTCAGCATGAAAACATCACCGCCGCGCTTGGCTCCATTCAAACACCCGCTGCCATTCCCGCGCTCGCCGATTTGCTGCGCAACACCGGCGAGGAAGAAGTCATGCGCCCCGCCGCCGCCTCGCTCGGCCGCATTGGCACTGCGGACTCGCTGCAACCTCTCGCCGAAGCTTTGACCGCCATCGGTAGCACGAATCCTGAGCTACGACTGCACTACCTCAGCGTCATCCAGTCCGTCACGAATCCCGAAGCCATCACCTGGCTCGAAAAAGCCGCTGCGAACGCGTTTCAGGACGCCGACCTCGCCACCGTCGCGAAAACCGCGCTCGATTCGATGAAGCACACCGCCGCCCAATGAACCGCGTCCTTCTTGGCCTCCTCCTCGCCGCCAGCAGTGCCCTCGCCGTGCCTGCGAATGACAGCTTTGCCTCACGCACCGTCCTCACCGGCTCCACCTTCTCCATCAGCGGCGACAACACCGACGCCACACTCGAATCCGGCGAGCCAAACTATGGAAACATCGCCGGAAGCTCCGTGTGGTATGAATGGACCGCAGCCGCGAGCGGCTTTGTCACCCTCACCGCCGACACACTCACTGGCGACACCGTGCTCGGCGTCTTCACCGGCACCGCCGTGAACGCACTCACCCAGATCGGCTTCAACGACGACACATACGAGCTCATCCCCGGCTCCAGCGACCATCTTTCCGCGTTCACGTTTTATGCTGTCGCCGGAACGAGCTACAAAATCAGCGTGGCAGGCTATGACGATGCCATCACCATCTACCAGCAGGCCTTCACGCTATCGCTCGCTCCATCGAGCAGCGCCTTCATCGTCAGCAGCGTCAGCCTCACGCCTGATCCGGTCAATGTCACCAACGCCGCCGCTTCGATGACGCTCACCGTGAACGCCAGCAGCACCGTGCCCGGCCCGGTGCTCATGACTGTGCAGCTTCAATCGCCCACCGACACCACGCGCCGCATCGACCTCACGCTGAGCGAGGCCCATCGCAGCGCGGGCACTGCGGCTTCAGGTAGCTATCAAACGACCTTCACGCTACCGCGCTACATTCCCGACGGAGCATGGAAGCTCGTCTTGCTCGCCTCCAATGGCCTCCGCGACACCCGCTGGACCTTCGGCGGCGACGCGGAGACCGACGATTTCGTCATCACCACCGATCCCGTACTCACCGTGACCAACACCGGCCTCATCGACACCACCGCGCCCGCTTTGACCGGACTCGAAGCGCCCGTCACCACCGTGAATGCCGGCCTCTTCACCGAAGCTCTTCGCGTGCTCACCTTCCAGCTCACGCTCACCGACAACCTCTCCGGTTTCTCCTCCGGCAGCCTCTCACTCGTCGGCACCAACCTCGAAACAACTGTCGCCACCTTCACCACTGCTGAACTCAGCACCGGCGATGCCCTCGATGGCACTTACGATGTCTCCGCCATCATCCCTTACGGCCTGCCTGCGGGCACTTACGATGTCCGAGTGCGCCTCAAGGACAGCGCCCTGCTCAATGCCACGCATTCCGCCGTCGCAGGCAGTGGCGATGCACCGCTCCCCGTCGTCGCCGATGGACAAATCACCATCACCGGCACCGACGGCTATCCCGCGTGGGCCTTCAGCCAAATCTTCACCACCGGCCAGGCCGATCTCATGCAAGACGACGACGCCGACGGCTCCAGCAACCTCCTCGAATACGCCTTCAACACTCAACCCGGCTCCCCCGATGCGCAGCCCCTCACCGCCAGCACCGGCACCGTCGGCCTCCCGCTCATCACCCGCGTCGGCACCGTCCTCCGCATCGAATTCCTCCGCCGCAAAACCACCACCAACAGCGGCCTCACCTACGAACCCCAATTCAACGACACCCTCACCAATCCCTGGTCCCCCTCCACCGCCACGCCCACCATCATCGACATCGATTCGACCTGGGAACGCGTCCTCATCGAAGACGATCAACCCGCTGCCACGAAGCGTTTTGCTCGGGTGAAGGTGAGCTATTCAGCACCGTGAGATGCAAGCAAGGCCCGCTTGTGCCCCGACCGGTCCCGGCAATGCTTCGCGGTCTTCTCCCTCATGACGCTCCGCGAACCTGAACTCATCGAACTCGAAACGCCCACCGGTCCCATGCGCACAATGGTGCTTCGCCCCGCGGCGGCAGGCCGCTATCCGGGATTGCTTTTCCACTCGGAGATTTTTCAGATCACCGGCCCCATCCACCGCACCGCTGCCTTCCTCGCCGGGCATGGGTTTGTCGTCGCGCTGCCGGAGATTTATCATGAATACCTGCCCGCAGGCACCGTGCTGGCCTATGACCAGGCCGGCTCCGATGTCGGCAATCGTTTGAAGACCACGAAGCCCGTCGCCGCCTACGATGCGGACAATCGTGCCGTGCTCGACTTCTTGAAGCAGCATGCGGCCTGCACCGGACGCCTCGGCTCGTTTGGCCCCTGCATCGGCGGTCATCTCACCTACCGCGCCGCCTTGCAGCCGGATGTTGATGCCGCAGCCTGCTTTTACCCGACCGATCTGCACAAGCGCAGCCTCGGCGAAGGCATGAACGACGACTCGCTGGCCCGCGCGGCGGACATTCGGGGCGAGTTGATGCTCGTTTTCGGCCGTCAGGACCCCCACGTGCCAATCGAAGGCCGCGAGATCATCCACCACGCTCTCACCACCGCCGGGGTGGACTTCACCTGGCACGAGGTGAATGCCGCACACGCCTTTTTGCGTGATGAAGGCCTCCGCTACGATGCCGAGCTTGCCCGCCAGATGCTCGGCCTGACGGTGGATTTTTTCCGCCGAGCCCTATCCACCTGAGGAGGGCGTGTTGGAGGGCGCTCCCTGCGCGATGGTTTTCGTTTTTAGGAGGCTCTTGAGACCTTCAAAATTGAAATCCAACGAAACTGACGCTGAACGAAATCAACCATGCTGGGCTCATCAATCCACGAACATAAACTCGTTCGAGAGCATCAAGACCTGCGCGAGTTGCTCCCACGCGGTCAGACTGGTCTTCGGCTGTGAGCTGAAGTCCTTCTTCGCGTCCCATGTGTCCGCGGGTGAATCGCCGCCGGAGCCGGCGAGGGCTTGAGTGGCGATGAGTTGTGGGGACCAGAGGAACTGATCGCTGTTCAGGCCGTCGCCGATGTCCGTGATGAAGTCGAGGGTGTCGCCGGCTTGGAAGGCGATGGCGGTGAGGCTGAGATCGGCTTGGGAGGCGTGGAGCTTCGTGCTGAGCAGTTTGCCGAGCCTTGAGTGGCTGACGAAGGCGCGGATGCCATCACCGACCTTGGGTTCATGAATCAAGGTGGACCGGAGGTAGTAGTTTCCGGTGGTGGGAGCCGTCCAGCGACGCACGACGGCATGCTGGCGGTCGTTTCCGGGATGACCGCCCTCGGCAGTGAGTTGAGCCCAGCCGAGTTTGGCGTTTGGCCAATCTTCGTCGCCTTGCCAGGCATGGCCGGTGAAGTGCGGCAGTGGTGTGAAGGTCTTCACGCGGCCGGTTTTTTCGTCCCACTCGCCAAAACCATGCTGCCAGGCCTTGGCGTGATCGTTTGCGACGATGACGGGTTTTTCATCAACGGAGATGAAGGCGAGTGCGGAGGCGAGTTCGTCGGCCTTGGGGCTTCTTTGGAACAGAAAGCGATACAGCAGGCCGATGCGGTCTTGGGGCGTTTTTTCGTTCGAGGTTCGTTTCACGAGCGCTTTGGCCTGCTGGACGAGAAACGGATGATTGAGGCCAAAAAGAGCCTGCTGCGGCACGGTGGTCTCGCTGCGCTGCGGGATGGAGAGATCGGGATTCGCGAAATCGAAGGTGCGCATGACCGCAGGCAGGTTTTCGCGGTCGATGAAGGCGTAGATCGTGCGGCGTGTGTTGCTGGCGGCAAAGAGCGGCTCGGGGCGACCGCCGATGCGCGGATTGAGCCGGCCTGCGGCGGCGAGCCAGGCATCGCGGGCCTCTACGAAGGAGAGGCGATGGGGGACGTAGGACGGGGTTTCCAACCCGTCTGAACGAGTTGGAAAACTCGTTCTACGATACGCCTCCGACAGCATGATGAGCCGGTGCATGTGTTTCATGCTCCAGCCGCTGCGAATGAACTCGGTGGCGAGGAAGTCGAGGAGCTCGGGATGGCTGGGCGGGCTGCCTTGTTTACCGAAGTCGCTCGGCGTGCTGACGAGACCTTTGCCGAAGTGGTGCTGCCAGATTCGATTCACCATGACGCGGGCGGTGAGTGGATTGCGCGGATCGATGATAGCCTGGGCGAGTTCGAGGCGGCCGCTGCCGGTGGAAAAAGGCTTTTGCTTGCCAAAGAGGCTCAAAAACTGTCGCGGCACGGCTTCGGCCTTCGTGAGCGGATTGCCTCGGGTAAAGACGCGCGGTGTGACGGGCTGCGGGCGGTCTTTTAAGATGGTGGCGTGAGCGGGCGCGGTGCTCGTTTTGATCAAAAAGCGGTCCACATCGCCCTGCGACTTCCAAAGCTCGGTGGTGACGCCGGTGGGGAAATACATCTCGTTATTCGCGATGTGCTCGTCGGGCACGAAGGCGGGCGAATCGGGCTGCTGGAGGACTTTTTCGGTCAATTCGATGCCGGGATGCTTTTCGAGCCATGCGACGAAACGATGGACGATGAAGGGATTGAGGTCGTTCGCTTCGAGGATCTGCCCGAAGACCTCTTCGGGATACTTGTCGAGCTCGCGGGTCGCTTTGAGGTAATCGGCGACGCGATCTCGCGTGCGCTTCATTTGCTCCTCGCGGCGTTTCATCATGAGATCGCGGTTCTTCTTCACCAGCGCGTCGAGCTCGGCGTTTTCGACGCTGGCGCAGGGAACGAGTGCTTCCGCGCAGCTCTGGAAGACGCCGTAGAGCGCGTAGTAGTCACGCGTG
>JBKCXA010000323.1:0-7521 GCA_046316935.1 Prosthecobacter sp. | reverse complement strand
AAGACCTCGTTCTCCAGCCAGGCGATCATCGCCGTGTAGAACGCCACGGCGATCATGCCGGGCAGCAGCACGCGGAAGGTATCGCTGCGGTGAAAGGCAAAAATGAGCTTCCACCAGTCCTTGGGATTGTAGGTGATCATGCGGCTTTGCCCATCCGGGAGAAGGCGTGACGTGTCAAGAATTCCGCCCGGCGGGCAAAGCGGCATTCGCCAAAGATGGCCGGAAGGCAGGAACCTGGGAAAAGGAAAAACTTCCCGTCCTGAGCGTCGTTTGATACAACCGCGCCATGAACACCCCAACCCTTCTCCAGCCGTCGTCTGTCTCCCGTCGTGATTTTCTCGCCCGCAGTGCCCAGGCGGCAGCTGCGGGTTTTTTGGGCTCCGCGTATGCGGAGAGCACTCCAGCGGCCTCGCTGCCTTCCGAGACGCTGGTCACCCAGCTCTACAAGACGCTGGATGAGAAGCAGAAAGCCTCCATCTGCCTGCCGTGGAGTGATCCGCGGCGTCTGAAGGTGGATAACAACTGGCACATCGTGAAGCAACCGATCCGCGATGTGCTCAATGCCGACCAGCAGGCCATGGTGCGGGAGATTTTCGACAAGCTGCACAGCGACGAATACAAGAAGGAGGTCTGGAAGCAGTTCGATCACGACAACAAGGGCGACGGCGGCTTCCCGAGCGCCTCGATCGCGTTGTTTGGCGAGCCGGGCACGGGACAGTTCGAGTTTGTGCTCACCGGCCGTCACTGCACGCGTCGCTGCGATGGCGACAGCGAGAAGGGCGCGGCCTTTGGCGGCCCGATTTTCTACGGGCATGCCGCCGGCAGCTTCAACGAGAAGCCGGACCATCCGGGCAATGTTTATTGGTATCAGGCAAAGCGGGCGAATGAGGTGTTTGCGGCTCTCGATGGCAAGCAGCGGGAGGCGGCCCTTCTTGGCAAGTCGCGCCAGGAACGCGGGAACTTCACTGTGGAGCTTAGCGGCAAGAAATCGGGCCTTGAGGGCATTCGCATGAGCGATCTCAGCGGCGATCAGAAGGATCTCGTGCGGAAGGTGATCGGCGATCTGTTGAAGCCTTTCCGCGAGCACGATGCGAAAGAGGCCGCGAGCTACATTGAGGCGGGTGGTTTCGACAATCTGCACATGGCCTTCTTCAAGGATCAGGACGTGGGCAAGGATGGCGTGTGGGACGTGTGGCAGATCGAGGGACCGAACGCGGTCTTTTACTTCCGCGGTGATCCGCATGTCCACGCCTGGGCGCATGTGCGCCAGCCGGCGTGAGGCAGCGGCTCGATCTACTTCCGCACCACCCAGATGTTCCGATAGCGCACGGGGTTCCCGTGGTTTTGCAGGTACAGGGGACCGGGAGTAGCATCCTCCTTGAACCGGGCTGCGGCGGTGGGGCCGGGCAGTTCCTGGTTTTCGTGAATGAGCACGCCGTTGTGCTTTACGGTGATTTTGGCGTTCACGAGCTTCTGGCCGGTCTCGTCATACTTCGCGGCGGTGAAGTCCACGTCATAGGTCTGCCAGGTGAGGGGCGGCAGGCACATGTTGATGCGGGGAGCCGCGATCTTGTAGAGGCCGCCGCACTCGTTGTCTTTTCCATCGAGGGCAAAGCTGTCGAGCATCTGCACCTCGTAGCGGCCTTGCAGATACAGGCCGCTGTTTCCACGACCCTGGCCGCGTGCCTCGGGCATGAAGGGGAGCATGAACTCGATGTGCAAAGAGCAGTCGTGAAACGTGTCCTCGCTGGTGATGCCTTCTTTGAGAGCGTGGAGCTTCTCGTCGAGCTTGGAATTGGGAAAACGGTTCACGCCCTGGCCGTCGAAGAGCACCACCGCGCCTTCGGGCGGCTTTGCGCCGAGGGTGGGAGAGGTGCGCGTTTGCTTCTTCAGCGTCATTTTCACGGCGTTGCCCTCGGTCTGCATCGTGACGCCATCGGTGGTCATCGTGTCGCCTTCTTTGCGAAAGGTCACCAGCTTTTTGCCCGGCTCGCGACGGCCCGGGACAGACACACGAAGCTTGCGGTCCTCCAGCCAACCTGCTCCCGGCAGGCCGCCGCCGAAGACGATGGCCTCAAACTCGCCTTTGCCCTTGGCCCAAACCTGCACGCCGAATTTCTGGCCTTCGTGCATGCCACTGTACTCGCCTTGAATGATGAAATCGTCACCGGCTTCCTCGGCGCTGAGATAGGCCGGGGGCTTGGGTTTGGACGCGGTGGGCTGCTGTGCCTGAAGCAGCGGAGCCAGAAGGAGGAGTGCGAGCAAGGAACGCATGGTCTGGGATTCATACGCCCGTCCGAGGGCGTTTGTGAAGCCGGATTTACTGCGGTGGTGGCGAGGGCTGCTGCGCGGCTTAACGGGCGGCTTCTTCGGCGGCACGGCGTGCGGCTTCCTCAGCTTGACGTTGTGCTTCCATTTGAGCTTGGCGCTGGGCTTCTTCGGCGGCACGACGGGCAGCCTCTTCGGCTTGGCGTTGCGCTTCCATCTGGGCTTGGCGCTGGGCTTCTTCGGCGGCACGACGGGCTGCCTCTTCGGCTTGGCGCTGCGCTTCCATCTGGGCTTGGCGTTGGGCTTCTTCGGCGGCACGGCGTGCGGCCTCTTCGGCTTGGCGCTGCGCTTCCATTTGGGCTTGGCGTTGGGCTTCTTCAGCGGCACGGCGTGCGGCTTCTTCGGCTTGGCGTTGGGCTTCTTCGGCGGCGCGACGTGCGGCTTCTTCTTCGGCCTGACGTTGGGCCATGGCAGTGGCTTCGGCTTGCTGGCGGGCGGTTTCCTCGGCCTGCTTTTGAGCTTCCATCTGGGCTTGCTGCTGGGTGGCTTGTTGGGCCAGGCGCTCCGCGTCGGCTTGTTGCTGGGCCTGCATCTGGGTCTGGCGTGCTGCTTCTTGCTCGGCAGCGAGTTTGGCAGCTTCCTCGGCTTGTTTTTGCTGCGCGGCGGCCATCTGGGCCTGCTGCTCGGCGGCGGCGCGGGTGGTTTCATCCACTTGGGGTGCGGTGGTGGTGGCGACAGCGGGCGTCGGCGCGGTGGGTGGAAGGTTTGTGGTCGCGGCTGGCTGCGATGCCACAGAGAGGTCGGACGGGTCTGACTTGTCTGACGAGCCAGACGGCATGCTCGTGGGTGTGAGCGGCTGGGGTGCGGTGAATGGGGCTGATGCGATGAGCGCAGGTGGCTGTGGTGCGGTGGATGACTCCGCTGCGGTGGACGGCTCCGAGGGCATGGGGGCTGTGCTGCCAACCAAAGCGGGTCGCTCTGCGGTGGTGGGGGTGAGGGCGGGCAGGATGCTTTCTGGCTGGCCTCCACGCGTTTCGGTGAGCGCGCTGGGATTGGCTGGAGGGGCTTGGAGGGGGGCTGGTGGGCTGGTGGGGGCCAAGGGCGTGCTGGCGATGGCTTCACCCAAGGTGGCAGGTGTTTCCAAAGCGGTGGTGGCGGTGAATGGCCGCGGTGAATCGGCGAGCTGGACCTGCCGGACCTCGGCTTCCAAGGTTTGCTGGATGCCAGCACGGGCCATGGCAGGCACTCCGGCGTAGGGATTGGCGAGGATGGGGCGCTCGATGCGCTCGGCAGGCTGGATGGTAGGGAGTTTGTTTTCCGCAGATGAGGGCAGCTGGATGATGCCGACGATTGGAGTGATGCCTTTCGATGTGTCGAGGGGACCCGGTTTGAGGGTGATTTGAGCAGGTTCGATGGGGCGGATTTGTGCCTGCGGGACGGGCTGCTGGCAGGCCTGCTCGATGTGCTGCCGCGGCGGGCCGCCGTGGTGCATGTACATCGGGGTGCCGGCCGAGTTTCCACCGCAGGGGACGATCTGGGTGATATTGACGGTATGCTGAAAAAGGGTGCTGTTGTAGCTGACGGGCTGGATGCAGGTGCTGTAGCTGGGCCGCACGAAGTGGGTGGTGCGGACAAAGGTGTAGCTGGCGGGGCCGAGGCGGTAACGGGTGTCGCAATCGCGGCGGATGGTGTCGCAGGCGCTGCTTTCGGGCGGTAGCGGAGCCCAGCCGATGTGGTCGCGGCTTTGACGCCAGGCGACCCAGGCGGGCGCCCACTCGCAGCCCGGCACCCAAAGCCAGCCGTGAGTGGTCAGATTCACCCAGCGGCCATAATGGTAGGTGGCCCAGCCAAAGGGTTCGCTGGTCTGCCAGGTCCACCCGAGGGAGGACCAGTTCCAGCAGCCATCGACGTAGGGACGCCAGGCGCGGCTCCGGGCGAGGCGCGGCTGAAAACACGGGCCGTGGCCGCTGACATCAATCCACCGGCCATGCGGGGCGAGGCGTTCGTAGAAGATGGAGAGGTCTTTTGGCGTGGTGGGAGCCGGGGCCGGAGCGGAGGTGGTGAGGCGCTGGGTGAGGGCATCGCTTTGCTTCCGGGCACTGTCGGCCTGAGTGCGGAGCTGGTCGTTTTGCTGCTTCAAGAGGTCGAGCTGGCCTCGCAGGGCCTCGTTTTCGCTTTGCTTCAGGCGGGCTTCGAGGTCGGCGAGCTGCTTGTCGAGCAGGGCGCTCCGGGTCTCGATGTCCATGGCCTGACGGGCCAAAGCATCACGGGCCTCACGGAGGGCGCTGTCATCGGCAGGTGGAGCGGGGGGCGTGATCGCCGCAGGGGGCGGGGCAGGCTTTTCGCAAGAGGCGAGCAGCAGGCCGATGACGAGAGTGGTGAGCAGCGGCGATTTCATGACCGGGCTGTGACGCTGCGGGATGGCTTCTATTCAAACGAAGCCGAATGCCTGGCACTTCCTCACGTCACGATCTCGCGGATCAGATGCCCGTGAACGTCGGTGAGGCGGCGCTGGATGCCGTTGTGGTAGTAGCTGAGCTTTTCGTGGTCGAGGCCGAGCAGGTGCAGCGCCGTGGCGTGCAGGTCGTAGCAGTAGGCGGGATGTTCCGCCGCCTTGAAGCCGAGGTCATCGGTGCTGCCATACGCGGTGCCACCGCGGATACCGCCACCGGCCATCCACGCGGTGAAGGCACCCGGATTGTGATCGCGGCCTTTGCCAGCGCCCTGCGCGGCGGGCTGGCGGCCGAACTCCGTGGTGCAAATCACCAGAGTGCTGTCGAGCAGGCCGCGGGACTTCAAATCGGTGAGCAGCGCGGCGGCTCCGGCATCGAGAATGGGCCCCCAGTAGCCGTGGTCACGCACGAGGTCCTCGTGGCTGTCCCAGTTCGGCCGGATCTTCTTCGCGGTGGTGTTTTCCGCGCCGCAGAAGAGCTGCACAAAGCGCACACCGCGCTCGACGAGGCGACGTGCCAGCAGGCACTGCCGTCCAAACGGCCCGAGGTCCTCGTGATCGAGCTGGTAGAGCTTTTGGGTCGCCTCGGTCTCGCCGCTGACGCTGGTGGCCTCCGGGGCGCTGAGCTGCAAACGGGCCGCCAGCTCATACGCGGCGATGCGGGCCTCCAGCTCGCTGTTTTCGCGTCGGCTGGCCGCGTGCGTGCGATTCAGCGTTTGGAGAAACTCGCGGCTCGGTTGCTCGGAGCCGCTGAGATAGCCCTTTGGCGGGAAAAGATCGGCGATGGGCGGTTTTTCCGCGTCCGTGGCGATCACGGTGCCTTGATGAATGGCCGGCAGAAAGCCTGCGCCCCAGTTCAATACACCGCCCGGCGGCAGGCCGCGTGGATCAGGCAGCACGACAAAGGCCGGCAGGTCCTCGCTGAGGCTGCCGAGGCCGTAGGTGACCCACGCACCCATCGTTGGAAAGCCGGGCAGGATGAAGCCGCTGTTCGCCATGAACATCGCCGGACCATGCAGCGCCGTCTTGCTCTGCATCGAGTGGATGAAGGCCATGTCATCGACCTTCGCGGCGAGCCTTGGAAACAAGTCGCTCATCCAGCGTCCGCATTCCCCATGCTGGCGGAACTTCCACCAGCTCTGCTGGCAGGCGCCGGGCTTCGACGCGAAGAACTGCAGTTTGCCGTCGGGATCGAAGGGCTTGCCCTGGCGCTTTTCCAGCTCCGGCTTGTAGTCCCAGGTATCGACATGCGAGAGGCCGCCGGGGCAGAAAATCTGGATGACCGCCCGTGCCTTGGCCGCGTGATGGCCGCCTTTCGGTGCCAGCGGGCTCGCCGCCGCGGCCTCACGATGCAGCAGCGAGGCCAGCGCGGTGCCGCTGAGGCTTTGGAGGAAATTGCGACGGGTGTCTGGCATAAATTGGTCGGACCAATTTCCAAAACGCCCTTGGTTGGTCGTTCTTGCGAGGCGGTTGAAGCCTCACGCGTCCCGATGCGTGGGCTCCGGTTTGCCGGGGCGGAAGTGTTCTTCGTGATCAAGGGTGACCTGAAGGCCGAAGAAGCCCGTTTTCACCTGATCGAGCGCCGCTTTCACCGCTTCCATGAGCGACGCGGGATCGGCCTCGGCCCGCAGATTGATGATGAGCTGGCCGCCGGTGGTCGGTTCGTCGAGTTCCATGCCGAGTTCGGCCACGTAGTCGCTGCGCACGAGATTGATGCTCGCGAGTTCGCCCGCGATGCCGTCATCGGGGCTGAAGGTCATCTTGAAATGGGCGATCTCGGCTCCTGCGACCTGCAAACGGCCCTGCACATTCGTGGCGAGCTTTTTGAGGAAGTCGTTCGCGTCGAATTCGTCGTCCGATTTGAGTGTGACGGTGGCATTCAGCCAGCCGAGCAGCGCCTCGCCATCGGCATAGACTTCGTAATCGACGGCCATCGGATTGCGCCGCGCCTGCTCGTCCGTCATGAGGCTAGCGAACAGCTCGTCGAGACCGTTTTCCTGACGTGGCGATGCGGTGACGACCTTCGCGAGCGGGAATTCCTTCGTCAAAACGGCTCGCAGCTCGTCGCGCTGCGTGTCGTCGATGAGATCGCTTTTGCTGATGACGATGATGTCGGCCTCTTCGAGCTGCTTTTTGAAGATGTAAGCCACCTTGGATGAAAACGTGCCGCCGTCATCAAGTCCGAACACACGCCGGGCACGCACTGGATCGACCAGCACGCTCAGCGGCGCAATGGTGAAGGCATCGCCATACATGCGGCGCAGCGGATACGTCACCGTGGCGACGAGGTCCGTGCAGCTCCCCACCGGCTCGGCGATGAAGACATCCGGCTTCGTGCTGCTCGTCAGCTTGCTGGCGGCATCCACCAGCGTGTTGAAGCGGCAGCAGAAGCAGCCGCCTGCGATTTCCTCCGTCGCATAGCCCTGGCCGCGCAGCAGTTTCGTGTCCACGAGGCCACCCGCTTGATCATTCGTGATGAGGCCGACTTTTAGGCCCTGATCGCTCAAATGCCGCGCCAACCGGCCGACGGTGGTCGTTTTGCCGGCTCCGAGGAAGCCTCCGATCATGATGTAGCGAGCTTTGGTGGACATGGGGGCTTGGTATTTGCCGGGTGTTGCCAATCAACAAGCGCCATCTGCGCTTCTTGCTCGGAAAACCACCTTGATTGCTTGCCGCCGTGTTGCCCGCTTGACCTTTTGCCTCTCACCCGCTTCACCTCTCGCCATGCTTTCTCCTCTTTCCAAGCCCCTGTTCTGGCGTGTCGCGGTCCTTGTCTGGGGTGGTGTGTTGTATTGGCTCTC
>JBKCXA010000322.1:0-5469 GCA_046316935.1 Prosthecobacter sp. | reverse complement strand
GTCTCGGCGCCTTCGTTCTGACCGCGCCGAAGTTTGTTGATGTGCCCGCGGAGCGCTCCGTGTTCGCCATTCCGCTCGGCTTCACCACGCTGAGTTTCGAAGGCTGGGACACCTGCGTGCTCTCCGGCGGCTTCACGCTCGCCTTCGTCATCCTTCCCGTCATCATCACCGCCAGCGAGCAATGCCTGCAAGCCGTGCCACAGGGCTTCCGCGAGACCAGCATGGCCCTCGGTGCCACACGCTGGCAGACGATCTGGCGCAGCGTGCTGCCCTTCGCGACGCCCGGCATTCTCACCTCGACCATCCTCGGCATCGCCCGTGCCGCTGGCGAGACCGCACCCATCATGTTTACCGCCGCGCTGGCCTTCAAAGACAAGCTGCCGTGGCAAAAAGACCTCCCGCCGCTGCCCGCGGATGCCGGCATGTTTGCGCACTGGGAACAGAGCGTGCAGCGCTTCCTTGGCATCTTCACCGAGAGCGTGCAGGCGCTGCCGTATCACATCTACACCCTCGCCGCGAAGATCCCGCAAAACGAATACTCCGAGCAGGCCCAATACGGCTCCGTCTTCGTCTTTCTCGTCCTCGTCGCCTCCCTCGCCGCCACGTCGATCTGGCTGCGCATTCATCTTCGCAAAAAGTACAAGTGGTAATGCCCGAAAGCGCTCCATCTGCCGCCAAACCCGCTCCCGTCGTTCAAGTGCGCGACATGGACTTCTGCTACGGCAGCAAGGCGGCGCTGCATGGCATCAATCTCGACGTCGAATACCATCGCGTCACCGCTTTGATCGGCCCGTCGGGTTGCGGGAAGAGCACGCTGCTGCGCTGCATCAATCGCATGAACGACCGCGTGGCCGGCGCCCGCGTCTCGAAGGGTGAAATCCTCGTCAAAGGCACGAACATCCACGACGCCGATGTCGATCTCACGCAACTGCGCAAGCAGGTCGGCATGGTCTTCCAAAAGTCGAATCCGTTTCCGAAGACCATCTACGAAAACGTGGCCTACGGTCTCCGCGTGCACGGCGTGAAGGACAAAACCACCATCGACGAGGCGGTGGAGCGTTCGCTCACGCAGGCTGCGCTCTGGGACGAACTCAAAGATCGCCTCCAAGCCCACGCGCTCGGCCTTTCCGGCGGCCAGCAGCAGCGTTTGTGCATCGCACGAGCCATCGCGACGATGCCAGACGTGCTTTTGATGGATGAGCCCTGCTCCGCGCTCGATCCCATCGCCACGTTGAAGATCGAGGAGCTCATCACGCAGCTCTCACGCGACTACACCGTCGTCATCGTCACCCACAACATGCAGCAGGCCGTGCGCGTGAGCGACTTCACCGCCTTCCTGCACCTCGGCAAGCTCGTCGAATTCGCCCCCACCGAGGAACTCTTCACCAATCCCCGCGAGAAACTGACCGATTCGTATCTGCGTGGGACGTTCTCATGATACTCTCCTGATGCCCGCCGAAGCTCTAGCATCTTCCGATCAGCCGCTCATCTCCGTTGAGCACTTCAACTATGCCTACGGAGACCACCAGGTGCTCTTCGATGTCGATCTGCCGATCCGCAGCGAGGACGTGACGGCCTTCATCGGACCTTCCGGTTGCGGCAAGAGCACGCTGCTGCGCAGCATCAACCGCATCAACGACCTCGTGGACAGCGCCCGCGTCGTCAGCGGCACCATCCGCATCGACGGCGTCGATTTGTACTCGCCCGCGGTCGATCCCATCGCACTGCGTCGCCAAGTCGGCATGGTGTTCCAGAAGTACAATCCCTTCCCGCGCAGCATCTTTGAAAACGCTGTCTATGGCCTCCGCGTGGCCGGTGTGACAGACAAAGCCGAGCTGATGGACGCCGCCGAACGCAGCTTGAAGGCCGCCGCGTTGTGGGACGAGGTCAAAGACCGCCTGCACGAGCTCGCCACCGGCCTCTCCGGCGGCCAGCAGCAGCGTTTGTGCATCGCACGAGCCATCGCGCTGGAGCCGCGCATCCTTTTGATGGATGAGCCCTGCGCCGCACTCGACCCCATCGCCACCGCCCGCATCGAGGAACTCATCCTCAGCCTGCGCGACCGCTACACCTTCGTCATCGTCACCCACAACATGGAGCAGGCCAAGCGCATCGCCGACCGCACCACGTTCTTCTACAAAGGCAAGATCATCGAATCCGGCGACACGCTGGAGTTGTTTACCACACCGAAAAACCGGCTCACCGAGGACTATGTGACGGGCCGCCTGGTGTAGCGGCGGCGTAGCGGGCAGCTTTTCCCTTGCCCGGAGGGGCATTCCGTGTTCTCTCGCCCTCCAAATCAACCCCTCAAAGAACACACACATGAGCGAACGTCGCGTCGTCATCACCGGGCTCGGAGTCGTCTCCCCCCTCGGCAACAATAAGGACGACTTCTGGAAGAATCTCGTCGCCGGCAAGAGCGGCATCCGTCGCATCCAGTCCATGGACACGGAGAAGTACGACTGCAAAATCGCCGGCGAGGTGGTCGATTTCGACCCCACGCCCTTCTTCAACAACCACAAGGAGGCCCGCCGCGCGGACCGTTTCTTCCAGCTCGCCATGGCCGCCTCGAAAATGGCCGCCAAGGACGCCGGGCTGAACCCCGACGCACTCGACCCCTACCGCGTCGGCGTCATGGTCGGCAGCGGCATCGGCGGTCTGAGCACCATCGAGACGCAGTATGAGATCCTTTTGAACAAGGGACCCGGCCGCGTGAGCCCCTTCCTCATCCCGATGATGATCACGAACATCGCTACCGGCATGATCGCCACGGAATTCGGCTTCATGGGCCCAAACATGTGCATCACCACCGCCTGTGCGACTTCCAACAACAACATCGGCGAAGCCTGGCGCATCATCAAATTCGGCGACGCCGATGTGATCATCTGTGGTGGCTCGGAGGCCTCCATCCGCCCTTGCGGCCTGTCCGGCTTCGGCAACATGAAGGCTCTGTCCATGCGCAATGACGAGCCTGAGCGTGCCTCCCGCCCCTGGGACATCAACCGCGATGGTTTCGTCATGGGCGAAGGCGCCGGCGTCGTCGTCATCGAAGAATACGAGCACGCCAAGAAGCGTGGCGCGACGATTTACGCCGAACTCGCCGGCTACGGCGTCACCGCGGATGCCTACCACCTCACCGCGCCTCATCCGGAAGGCCTCGGCGCCGCGAAGTGCATGGAAATGGCCCTGCGTCATGCCAAGCTCAATCCCACCGATGTGAGCTACATCAACGCCCACGCCACCTCCACACCCGTCGGCGACCTTTGCGAGCTCCGCGCCATCAAGCGCACCTTTGGCGAATACGCGCAGAAAGGCCTGCTCGTCTCCGGCACGAAGTCGATGACTGGTCACCTTCTCGGTGCCGCAGGTGGCATCGAACTCGCTGCCAGCGTGCTCGCCTTGCGCGATCAAATCGTGCCGCCGACCATCAACGTCGAAAACCTCGACCCCGAGGTCGATGTGGACGTCGTGCCGAACACCGCCCGCCCCGCGAAACTCAACGCGGCGCTCAGCAACAGCTTCGGCTTCGGCGGCCACAACTCGGCGCTGCTCATCAAGAAGCTCGACTGAAAGCCGTAGGCTCCTTGGACTGCGGCAGCCTGCTGCCGCTTTGGTAAGCCAGCCCTGCTGGCGTGAAGGCCTGAGAGCATGAATCGTAGCGCCAAGGCTCCGCCCGCGCGGCAGCGGTTAGGCTCTTCAAAGCGAGGAGGCGCACACGGCAGCGGGGCTGCCTCGGGAAAGCGGCAGCAGGCTGCCGCAGTCCAAGGTGCCGGGCATGCTTGAGCAGCCGAGCCGAAGATTTGGGGACAGAGAAAAACAGGTGAAACGGTTCGCCTTCGATGCGTTGAGTCTCTCGCATGACCTCCCGACTATTGCTCTGCCTTGCCGTTTCCTCGTTGAACGTGGCCGCCGCCGACTGGCCGGAGTGGCGTGGGCCTTCGGGACAAGGTGTCGCGACCATCGCGAAGCTGCCGGAGACCTTCAGCGAGACGAGCAACGTCACCTGGAAGACAGAGCTGCCGGGGCGAGGACATTCCACACCAGTGATCGGTGGTGAGGTGATCTGGATGACGACGGCGATTGAGAAGGTGGCTACCAAGGAAGAAGCGGAGCGTCGCTTGAAAACGAACACGGGTGATCAGCCACTCGTCGTGCTCGAATCGCTGAGTTTGCGGGCGCTGGCGGTGGATCGTCAAAGCGGGAAGCTGCTGCATGACATCGAGTTGCTGAACGTGAAGGAACCGCAGTGGGCGCATCAGCTCAACAGCTACGCCTCGCCCACGCCGGTGCTCGCAGGTGGCAAACTGTATGCGCACTTTGGTTCGTTCGGCACGGTCTGTCTTGATACGGCCACGCAAAAGGTGCTGTGGAAGAACGAGGAGCTGCACATCATGCACGAAAACGGCCCCGGCTCGACGGCGGTCCTGTGGAAGAATCGCCTTATTGCCCACTTTGATGGCAGCGACACGCAGTTCATCGCGGCTTTTGACACGGAGACAGGCAAGGTAGCATGGAAGACGATGCGCAGCGGCGAGATGGACCCGCGTCCGCAGCAAAAGAAGGCCTATGGCACGCCGCTGGTGATCCAGAGCGGTGGCATTCCGGTGCTGGTGAGCTCCGCGGCGAACAACATTTACGGCTACGATCCGGCCAGCGGGAAGGAGTTGTGGAAGGTTCACTACGGCGAGCTTGGCTTTTCCATGTCCACCGTGCCCGTGGCCGATGACAAGATGATCTATTTCAGCACTGCCTTCGGCAAATCGAACATCACCGCCTTGAAACACGCCGGTGCCGCCACACCCGAGGTGGCCTGGCAAAACAACAAGAACGCCCCGAAGATGTGCTCGCCACTGCTGCACGACGGCCTGCTCTACTATGTGGATGACGGCGGCATCCTGAGCTGTGTGGACACGCAGACAGGCGAGGCCGTTTACCGTGAACGTTTGGGCGGTAAATTCAGCTCCAGCCCGATGTTGGCCGGCGACAAGATCCTCATCGGCAGTCGCGAAGGCGTGGTGAGCCTCGTCAAAGCCGGGCGCACCTTCCAACTGCTGTCCCAAAACACGCTCGATGGCTCCATCATGGCCAGCCCGTCCACCGATGGCGAGGCGCTCTTCATCCGCACGGACAAGGCGATCTATCGCATTGAGAAGTAATGCCAGCCCCTCATTGAAAATGGAATCCTCCACGACTGCCAAAACGCGCTCTGAAACCTGCGCCAGCCAATTTCCACTTTTCAGTTCTCCGTTTTCAATTTTCAATCTCGTCAGCGCCCTTCTCTTCGCCTTCAGCCTACCGCTATCCGCTCAAAACGCCGTCCCACCTCCTGCTCGCGAGCTTCGCGGCTCGTGGATCGCCACGGTGCGGAACATCAACTGGCCCAGCGAGCCCGGTTTGCCCGTGGCGAAGCAAAAAGAGCAACTCCTCACCCTCATCGACTCCGCCGCGAAGCTGCGCCTCAATGCGCTC
>JBKCXA010000321.1:0-11961 GCA_046316935.1 Prosthecobacter sp. | reverse complement strand
CTGATGCCATCGGGTGCCACGAGCGGGATCAGATCATGTAGCGTGACCACCTTGCGCACGCCGCAGCGGACCTTCGGAAGCAGATCGGCAAAGCTGTGATCAAGAATGTGAACGATGCCATCACGCACCCGCGAACGAAGGATCGTTGGATAACTCACGCGACGTGCCCACAGGCGCTGCCAGCGGGAGCCGGGCGGCGTGTTCACCGGTCGCAGCGGCAGCAACGGCGTGATACCGCTGACGCGGCTGAGTTCATGCGCGTAGCGGTTCATGCTTTCCCAGCCCATGACAAAAGGTGTCGGCGCGATGTGAATCTTCATCGACATGATTCAAGCAATGCCGCCACGACCAAAGAGGTCCGGCTCGGCGCAGAGGAAGTCGATCTCGCGGCTGCTGCCGATGTTTCCATGACGAGTCTTGAGCATCAGACGGGCTAAACGATAGATCACGCGGCCAAGCAGTTGACGCATTTTTCCGCTGCGGGCGGTGGAGCAGTAGTGGCGGCCCTGCACCGCGATGCGGGTGAAGCCGCAGGCACGCATGCCCTGCGCCATGCTGCCGGGCGTGAGGCCGATCTCATGCGTGAGATCGCCATACCGCGTGGCGGAGGCGAGCGGGCTCTGCGCATTGAAGGTGAGCAGCCAAAGCTCACCGCCGGGCTTCAAGGCATTCTTCGCTGCAGTGAGGAAACGGAGGAACTCGTCCTTTGTGAAGTGCTCGACGATGTCCTTGGCATGCAGGAGGTCGAAAGAGGCCGGATGAGCATCGAGGAAGTCGATCACGTTTTGCTCGATCCACGTTCCGGAGGGGCGCTGCTGGCGAGCGAAGCCGAGATCGGACGGGGAGAGATCCACACCGGTGAGGTTTGAATAGCCTTTCGCCTGCAACCAGCCGAGCCACTCGCCCTTGCCGCAGCCGAGATCGGCGATGGCGACGTCTTTTCGCGAAGGCAGGCTGTCGTAGCTGGCGTCGTATTGCGCATGCTGCGTGACGGCGTCGTAGGTCTTCTGCTCTCCAAAGGCGGAAGAGTAGTCGCGATAGAGGATGTCGCGGTAGTTGCTCATGCGTGGAGCTTTGAAATGATGAAGCCAGCCCAGCGGGAAGCGACGGCGTCGTGGGTGAAGAGATCGCGAACGCGTTGAAGCTGTCGCGTGGCAAGGTCGGAGCCTTGTCTCACTTCGCGGAGGCGTTGGGCGAGTGTGGTGGCATCGCCGGAGGGGAAGAGCGCAGCGTCATCGGCGAGGACTTCGGGAATGGCACCACTGCGTGCGCCGAGCGTGGCGACGCCGCATGCCATCGCCTCGATGAGGACGTGGCCGAATTGCTCTTCCCAACAGAGTTTCATGCTGCGAACGGGTTTGCTGGCGAGGACGAAGACATCGAGGCAACGAAGGAAATTCGGGATCTCCGAATGGGTTCGGGGCGGGAGAAGATGGAGCCAGGGCTTCTTCGAGGCTTCATCGCGAAGCCAGGACTCCAATGCGCCAGAGCCGAGCATGGTGAGATGAAGACCACCGACCTCTTCGCAGGCCTGCACGAGCTCGCGGAGACCTTTTTCATCGGCGAAGCGTCCGCAGTAGCCGACGACGATAGCATCGCACGGAAGGCCACAGGCTTCACGAAGGGTGTTTCGAGCGGCAGGAGTAGCAGGTTGATGGTTTTTGAGATCGACGCCGATTTGCGGGGCGACGAGCAAATGCGCCTCGGCGATGCCAAAGAGCTTTCCAGCGGCTTGATTGCCCGCGATGACAAAATCGGTCGTGGCAGCGGCAGCACGATAAATGAGGCGGAGGACCATTCCCTTCCAGCCGGGGCGCGGGACATTTTCCCAGGTGAACTCGCCAAAGAGTGCTTCACGCTGATGAAGCCCGGCGAGGAGGCGTGATTGCCAGCGAACGAAGGCCCAGGGTTCGTTTTCGACGAGCACGACATCGAAGCGGCGTGAGCGCATGATGTTTCCAAGGCCACGATAAATGAAGGTGGTGATGCCACGACCGAGACGCGGCAGGCGGATGAGTTCGTAGCGGCGGGCGGGCGCATCGCTTTCGTTGTCAAAGTCCGCCGCAGAGCGTCCGAGTACGGCGTGGGTTTCGATGACGGAGGTGACGCAGACGAGATCGACATGCGCGGCGAGCGCCTGGAGCTTTTTGCGGTTTTCCAGAGCAGCATAAGCATGGCTGATGAGCAGCAGCGAAGGTCTCATGCGGGCTGAAGCATCGCCGCGGCAGGCACGGCGGCGTGGTGGGAGGCTCCGGCGAGGATGTCAAGCCAGTCACGGCCTTCCGGTTGGATCGCATGCTGATCGAGTAAACAATGTCGCGAGGCGGCGAGAGCTGCGCGGAAGGTGGCGGAGGCTTTTTGAGCTTCGAGATCGCGCAAGGCGGTGGCCCATGCCTCGGGATCGAGCGAGTCGATGAGCGGCAGCGGGTAGCGGCAGGAGTCGAAGAGCTCCGCGATGCCCATGCTTCGATTGGCGAGGATCGGAACTTCACAAGCGAGAGCCTCCATCGCGGCGGTGAGGCCTGCGGGTTCATCACAGGGCAAAATGGGTAGCAGCACCGCACAGCTCGAACGCAGCAGCGTGAGGTAATCGGGATGCGAGGTGTTCAAGGCGAGCTTGAAGAGCGGATTCTTGAGTTGAGCCGCAAACCGACGCTGCAAGGCATCCGCACGCCCCGCACGCGTGACAGCGATGCCACGAGCAAGCAAACCATCCACCATCGCTTCATCGCGGCAGGCGTTTCCAGCGAGCAGGCAAGCTCCATTCTGCGGTGAGGCATCCGGCTGATACCATTCGGTATCGATCTTCCATGAGCGAAAGACCATGCGCCCTTCGCCGAGCAAGCGTGTGCCGGTCTCGCATTGCTGACGCGTGATGCATTCGAGCTGAAAGGCTGGTGCGGCTTGTTTCAGCATCGGCGCGAGGCGGCGGACGGCGCTGTCGTGAAAGCAGTAACGGCGGATGGTCTTGCCGGCTGTTTTGAAAAGGCCGACACGAGCCAGCATTAGCAGCACGGAGAAATGCATGCCGTCGAGGCAGTAGATGAAACGGGCGTCACGAAGGGTTTGACGGTTTCTCCAAATGAGGCGGAAGGCGGTGACGAGGCGTGAGGCATGGCTGCGTGGCCGCAGATGGTAGTGCTTCGTGACTTCATCATCGGACTCAAACCATTCATCCACGACGGCGCAGCCCTTGTCCGGCATCGGCTGGATGTCGAGGTAGCGGCGCGGGCGATCCTTCCAGGTGCGCACACCATAGGCTGCGAGCACGATGAGAGGCTGCGAGGAGGAACTCATGGCGTGGTCCGCAGCACCTGCTGGTAGCTGCGGGATTGCGCGAGGGCGGGAGAGGCGAAAAGCGCATCCAACTGCATGATGCGCATGTCCTTCCGGTGAAGATCAAAGACATCGACGAGCATGTAACCGTGGCGGCTGAGCCTTTCGATGTAGGCCCAGAGTGGCTGCTGGCCTTGGTAGCACTTTTCGAGAATGATCTCGCAGAAGATGAGCTGGATGCGACCGGCGGCGAGCATGCCCTCGGCGCCTTTGAGAGCCTCGAATTCGCCGCCTTGAATGTCGAGCTTGAGCAGGTCGATGGTGGTGATGGCGTGCTGATCGCAGAACTCGTCGATGGTGGTGGTTTTCACCGTCACGCCCGGGCCGGTGGCGGTGAGGCGGCCACCCCAGGCATTCACGGCATCGGCTTCCACAGGCAGGAGTGAGTTGGTGGTCTCGGTGAGGTTGGTGTGGAAGTGCTGGGTGCCGGTTTGTGCGGCCACGGCGAGTTCATGGACCTGCACCCGCGAGAGATGGGCAAAGCGCTCGCGAAGTTTGGCGGCAGGCTCGCTGAAGGGCTCGAAGGAATGAATCTGCGCCTGAGGAAAGGCGGCGGCGTAGTCCGCCGTCATGCCGCCGATGTTGGCACCGACATCGAGGATGGTTTTGGCATCGCCGAGCAAGGTTTGCTTCACCGCGAGAGATTCGGAGGCCTGGATTTTCGCAATGGAATAGCCTGCCCGTGCGAGCAGATCCTGAATCAAGACTTTGAGACGGCGCAGCATGAGGGGGAAGGGATTTAGATGCGGCGGAAGGGCACGGGGCGTGGCAGCGCCTGCGGGATCATGGCAAAGCGGGTGGGCGTGGGTGGTGTGCGCTCTGGCTCAGGGGCCTCGCTTTGATGTTCCTGGTGATCCATCACGCAGGCGTTGAGGGCACCGGCGATGAACCAGCAGAAGAAATTCACCGGGAAGGTGGAGGTCACATTGCCAGCGAACATGTTGTGAAAGAGCAGGCCGAACTCGATGGCGGCCATCCAGATGGTTATTTGGAAGAGCTTGCTGCCACGCATCTGGAGCAGGCTGGAGTGGAAGGATTTGAGCGCGATGCCTGCGGCGATGATCATGACGAAGGTGGGTAACCAGCCGTTCACGAGGAGCATGTTCGAGATGAGGTCGTGGCTGGAGACGACGTTCATCTCATTCATGTCGGCGGCGGTTTGCGAGCCATGGCCGAAGGTGGTCCACATGAGCGGGTTGTGCGCGATGTCGTGCATGCCATCGAGTCGGTCGCAGATGGTCCAGAAGCGGGCGAACTGCTCGCCGAGCGCCGTGCCGCCGAACACTTCGAGGGCGGAGAGGGTGAGCTTCGTGACCCACTGGCTGAGTTCCTGGGCAAAGATGCAGGCGAGAGCGAAGCCGCCGATCAAACTGGAGTAAAGGGCGGCGGTGCCTTTGGCGCTGCGCAGCACGGGCAGGAGCACGAGCGGTAGGATCCAGTTTGCATTCGCCATGCGTGCCATGCTGGCGAGGCAGCCGACGATGAAGATGACAAAGAGCACCCAGCTCATGCCGCCCCATTGATTGCCGCGATGGTCGCGGTAGTAGCGGCGGACCATCAGGGCCAGGCAGGCGCAGATGGCGCAGGAGGTGCCGAAGGGGGAACTATCCACGAGCGTGGAGAAGGGTCGCGGGCGCACGTCTTCGAGATGCTTTGAGAGAATGGTGAGGCCGCTGCGGAGGTAGTCGATCTCGAAATCGCTGAGGCCGAAGATCTGCTGCTTCAGGCCGTAAAGCGCGACGGGCACGAAGACGATGAGCGTGTATTTGAGGAAGCGGATGATCTCGTCGGGCTTTGGCAGCACGCAGGGGACGACGAAGAGCAGGAACATGTAGGCGGCCCCATCGGCGAGTTGCTGCGCGGCGGCGTTCATGCCGCCGGAGCGCATCGAGGAGACGGCGGAGATGCCAAAGCCGAGGATGCAAAGCAGCAGCGTTTTCATTTTGCGCGGCTCGAGGATGCTGCCGCTGCTGATGGACTTTGCGATGGCTCCGATGCAGATGCCAGCGAGCGTGAGCGGGGCGAGTCCGCGTGCCCAGATGACGTCATTCATGGTCACATGACCGTCGAGGATCATGAGGCGCTTCAAGAGGTCGCTGTACGCCGCGTAGATCACCATCAGGTAGAGGGTGACGCGTGGCTGGAAGACGCCGATGATGAAGGAGCCGATGCAGAGGAACTGCGCGAGCGAGCCGATGGCATTCCCCATGTCCAGAAGGACGGAGAGCATCACATACAGTGCTCCGATGAAGAAGAGGACGACGATGAAAGCCTTGCCTTGCATAAAACTAGGAGGAGCGGAGCAGCGAGCGAGCCTGGAGCACCGTGAAGCGCGGCAGACCCATCACGGCACGAGTGAGAAAGCCGGAAACATGCGTGCGCAGTCCGGGCGCGAGGTAAGTGCCAAGCACCCACGCGGCGGTGTAAGCGGCGAGCGTGGCCCAGGCGGCGCCGAGTCCGCCATGCACGGGTATCCAGACGAGATTCAGCGCGGCATTGATGACGACGGCGAGCACGACGGAAGAGAGAGTGGCCGCGAGACGGTCTTCTACTGTGAGGATTTGGGTGCGTGCGACACCGACGGCATAGGGAATGAAGGCCCAGGCATGCACGCGGAGCATTTCGGCGGAGCGTTCATACTCGCTGCCAAAGGCCAACGGCAGCAGCGGTGCCGTGAGCCACAAACCGATGGCGACGACGAGCGCCAGCACCACCGAAGCGGAGAGGTAGTCCACCACCCGGCGATGATACTCGGGCTCGTTTTGATGCGCGGCCATCAAGCGCGGCAAGAAGAGGGTGGCGAGCACACCGGGCACGAAGTAGGCCATTTCGGAGACCCTCACGGCGGCGCTGTAAACGCCGGCTTCTTCCGATCCGCGTAGCCATTGAATCATCGCGATGTCGAGACGGAAAAGGAGCAGTAGTGCGGCCTGCGAGGCGAGCTCCGGCCAGGAGCGGCTGATGAGTTGAAGAGCTCGCGACCAACGAAAAGCGGCGAAACGAACGCGTCCGCCGTTTTGACGGAACACCACGCCGCAGAGGACGATGAAGATCCAGCCCTCCAGCGCATAGGTGAAGGCAAAGACCCAAAGCGGTGCCTTCATCCAAATGCCGACTGCGATGCAAGCGGCGCTGACGAGAAAGCCGGTGAACTGCGCGGTGACCATGCTTTGCACGCGGTCGTTGGCCTCCAGCCACGCAAACACCTCGGTGGAGGGATGGGTGAGCAATTGCAGCGCATACACGCTGAGCAGGATCGCGCCTTCAGGCTGCGCGAACACGATCCAGAGCATCAGGCCTGCGAACAGAACGACGGAAACGATGACACGGGCGAGGATGGTATTGCCCAGCACGTCCGCCTGCTCATCCGGCAGGCGAACAAGCTCGCGAACCGTGTAGCGGCCAAAGCCAAGCTCGCCGAGGCACACGAGAATCGAGACGACGGCCATGGCGACCCCGATTTCGCCAAAGCCAGAGCGGCCCAGATGCCTCGCGAGAAGGCAGGTGAGGCCAAAGCTGAACGCGAGGCGCACGAGTCGAAACACGGTGGCGAGCGAAAGCGTGTGAAGGATGGAGCGGCGGGCGCTCATGGGAGGTTCTCGACCGTGAAGCCGGTCTGCTTCAGCGGCTCGATGGCGTGGTGATTCACAAAGACGGCGTCTTCACGCGTGTGGCGGTCACGACGCAGACGACGAGCGGGCATGTCCACATAGAAGGGGCCGTCGAAGAGGCGCTCGGGCAGCACGGCACGCATTTCGTCCATTGAGGCGTTCATCTCGGCGAAGACGAACTTCACCGAGCTGAGATGAGCGCCAAAACCACGCAGCACAGCAGGCTCGAGGCCTTCGGTGTCGATCTTGAGCAGATCGGGATACACCCGCTTTCGCTCGCAAAAGGCAGCGCCGGTTTCGCAAGGCACCTGAATGGCGTTTTCGGCGTTTTCACCCTCGGCGAGCGCTTTGTTCACGGGGCTGAAATCTTCGTTCGTGAAGGACAGCATGCCACCGGCATCCGAAAGGGCGATCTGCCATGCGTGGACATTGGCGCGGTCGTTTTTCTCAAGCATCCGCTGCAAGGTGGCGAAGGTGGCGGGATGCGGCTCGAAGGCATGCACGGTCACTTCCGGGCATTCGGACATGAGAAGCGAGTAGATGCCGATGTTTGCGCCGATGTCGAAGCAGGTGCGCACGAGGCCGCTGGCTCCGAGATGGCCGAGGAAGGACATGTTGTGGTAGTCGTAGCGGCGCTGGCTCCAGACGAGAGCCACGCAGCCGTTCATCTCGCGGCGCTGCTCGATGAAAAGACGCGAGCGGCCGGTGATCTCGATGGCGGCGGGCAGTGGAAGAAAGCGCCGCACGCCATGCCACAGTGCATGACGCATCAGCGCTGGCACGGGGCTCACGCCGGGATTCCTGAGGATTCCCTGGCAGGTGTGAATGAAGAGACCGAATCCCATGAGGGACGGTGTTTGGACGGCTCAAGCCGTGGCGTAAGCCTTTTCGACCACATCACAAAGGAGGTGGCCGATGAGCAGGTGGCATTCTTGAACGCGTGCCGTGATGCTCGAAGGAGCTCTGAAGCTGAGTTTCGCGAGTTTGGAGCACGCGGACTCTTTTTCGCCGGTGAAGGCAATCGTGATGCAACCGCGCTCATTGGCCGCTTGGAGCGCGGCGAGGATGTTGGGGCTGGTTCCGCTCGTGGAGATGCCCAAAGCGACATCACCGGGCTGGGCGAGGGCTTCGATCTGGCGTGAGAAGACGGTCTCGAAGCCGAAGTCGTTGCTGTGCGCGGTCAGAATGGAGGTGTCCGTCGTGAGAGCGAGACCGGCAAGAGCAGGGCGATTCACGCGATAACGCACCACCAGCTCGGCGGCGAGGTGCTGCGCGTCCGCGGCGCTGCCGCCGTTGCCGAAGAAGATGATCTTCTTGCCGTTCTTGAGCGCGGTGAGCCACGCTTCGGCGAGCGGCGCGATTTGATCGCTCATCGTGCTGAGTTTCGCGATGGCGTCCTGGTGCTCAGCGAGGTGCGTTTGGAAAAGGGAAGGGAAGTCGCTCATGTCACGAGAAGGCTGCCAGAAGCTCGTCTGGGGTCAAGGTGGCGGTGCCGAGTTTGCCAACGACGATGCCGCTGGCGTGGTTGGCGATTTCGGCGGCGTCTCGCAGTTTGAAGCCGGCGGCGAGAGCCAAAGTCAGCAGCGCGATGGCAGTGTCGCCGGCACCGGAGACATCATAAACCTCGCGAGCACGTGTGTGGATGTGGTGCGGGCTTTGGCCGCGCTCAAAGAGCATCATGCCATGCTCGCCGAGCGTGACGAGCACGCTGTTCACGGCCCATTTTTCGAGCAGCACGCGGCCGACTTCGAGCAGCTCGGTATTTTGAGCTGGAGGTCCGGGCAGGAGATGATCTTCGAGTCCGGCGGCGGCGAAGGCTTCGAGGCGGTTCGGCTTCACCAGCGTGACGCCGCTCCAAGGAAGCGGATTGCGCGGCGAGGGATCGACGGTGACGATCAAGTTGTGCTCGGTGGCGATTTTGGAGACGAGTTTCATCAACTCGGTGGTCATGAAGCCTTTGCCGTAGTCTTCGAGAATGATGGCGTCGAGATCCGGCGCGAGGGCGCGGAGACGCTTCTCGATCTCGGCGAGCTCGTCAGCCGTGAGCGGCAGCAGTTTTTCGCGATCAACGCGGACGATCTGCTGCTGGCGAGCGGAGACGCGGGCCTTCGAGATCGTGGGCAGCGTGTCGTGAACGAGCAGCGGCGCGGGATCGACCTTGTCCGCGATCAAAAGGTCGCGCAGACGGTCGGCGGCGCTGTCTTTGCCGACGCGGCCCATCAGGTGCGTGTGCGGCGAGAAGGGCGAGATGTTGCGGGCGACATTCGCGGCTCCACCGGGGTAAAATTCTTCCCGCGTGACCTCGACGATGGGCACGGGTGCCTCCGGCGAAATGCGGCGCACATGACCCCAGATGAAGTGATCGAGCATCACATCGCCAATGACGAGGATGCGGCACTTCGCGAGGCTTCCGAGGCAGTTGCGGGTGAAGTTCATGCTTTTTTGCGACGCTCGCGAACGGCGGCGGCGAGCTCGTTGAGCATCGTTTCGGTGGTGGACCAGTTCACGCAGGCGTCGGTGATGCTTTGGCCGTAGGTGAGCGGCACACCGGGTTTGCAGTCCTGGCGGCCTTCCACGAGATGGCTTTCAATCATGACGCCGGTGATCGCTTTGCTGCCCGCGATGAGTTGCTCGGCGAGCGAGGTGCTGACGAGCGGCTGTTTGCGGTAGTCCTTCAAGCTGTTGCCGTGGCTGCAATCAATCATGACGCTGGCGGGCAAACCGCGAGCAGCGAGCTGGTCGGAGGCGGTCTTGATTGACGCGGAGTCGAAGTTCGTGCCGCCCTTGCCACCGCGAAGGATGACGTGGCAGGCGTTGTTGCCCTTCGTGCTCACGATGGCGGCGACGCCGTCTTTCGTGACTGAGAGGAAGCTGTGCTGGCCTTTGGCCGCCTCGATGGCGTCGAGCGCGACTTGGATGCCGCCGTCGGTGCCGTTTTTGAAGCCAACGGGCATGCTCAAACCGGACGCGAGCTGGCGATGCACCTGGCTTTCGGTCGTGCGGGCGCCGATGGCTCCCCAAACGACGACATCGGCGATGTACTGCGGCGTGATGACATCGAGAAACTCCGTGCCGGCCGGGATGCCCATCTGCGTGAGCTCCAAAAGCAGGCCGCGAGCACCGCGCAGGCCGTTGTTGATGTCGAAACTGCCGTCGAGGTGCGGGTCATTGATGAAGCCTTTCCAGCCGACTGTGGTGCGCGGCTTTTCAAAATAGACGCGCATCACGATTTCGAGGTCGGCGCCGTGTTTGGCACGCGCGGCGATGATGTGACGGCCGTATTCGAGGGCGGACTTCGTATCGTGGATCGAGCACGGGCCGACGACGACAAGCAGGCGGTCGTCTTTGAGGTTGAGAATGGCTTCCGACTTCTTGCGAGACTCCTCGACGAAGGCAGCCTCGTCATCCCGCAGCGGATACTCGTGCATGAGCAGCGCAGGCTGGATAAGCGGGAGGATTTCAGCGACGCGAAGGTCGTCAGTAGGATGCGATTGGCTCACGGGTCAAGAAAGGGGCAAAAATGGGGCGGCAGTGTGGGGAGGCCCGGGGCCGCGTCAATGGGAGGAACGGTGTCGAGGCATTGGAGTGATGGAGGCATGGAGTATTGGAAGAGCGGCTGCTGACCTTATGACTTGATTACTCCAGCGCCCCGTCGAACTCGGCCAAGCTGCCGCCCTTGGTGCCCCCATAAGAGGAGGCACCCAATCGTCGAGATGGGTGGATCGGGCGCACAAGGCGATGGCAGGCTTCCCCGGCTTGTTTGCATGGGAATTATGCCAATTAGAGTATTTTGGCATCATTTGGGTATTTTGGCAAAGTTAAATATCTGCCTCAATCGAAGCCTCAGCAGCCTGCCGTCGCCTCGTCCAGCCTGTCGAACCCACCGCTTGAATAAAATGCCAATCCGGGTCGGCTAGCGCCGTATGTTACCCTCCGCCATGTTTCGGTTTCTCCTTAGTCTCCTCCTTTTGCCCGCCTCGCTCCTCGCGGAGAAGATCCAGTTTAACCGCGATGTGCGCCCGATCCTCTCGGACAAGTGCTTTCACTGCCACGGAGCGGATGCCAGCCATCGCAAAGGCGAGCTGAGGCTCGACCTCCGCGAGGAGGCGATGAAGCCTGCGGAGTCTGGCGACATCGCGCTGGTGCCCGGCAGCCCGGAAAAGAGCCAGCTCCTCGTCCGTGCGCTGTTGGAGCAGGATCATGACGACGTCATGCCGCCGGAAAAAAGCGGCAAACCGCTCACCAGCGGCGAAAAGGCCATCTTGAAGCAATGGATCGCCGAAGGAGCCGAGTATCAGGGCCACTGGGCCTTCATCGCGCCGGTGCGAGTGGAGCCGCCGAAGGTCACGGGCATCGAGCATCCGGTGGATCGCTTCATCGCGACCCGATTGGAGAAGGAAAAGCTCCACATGTCCCCGCCAGCCGATGCCGCCACGCAGATGCGCCGGGTAGCTTTGGACCTCACCGGCCTACCGCCATCCCCGTCTGATCTGTCCGATCTCTCCGATTGGTCCGATAAAAAGTATGAGGCCTATGTGGACCGCCTGCTCGCCAGCCAGCACTACGGCGAGCGCATGGCGATGCAGTGGCTGGATTACGCCCGCTACGCCGACTCGAACGGCTTCCAAACCGACAGCAGCCGCCAGATGTGGCCATGGCGTGATTGGGTGATCAAGGCCTTCAATGACAACAAGCCCTTCGACCAGTTCACCACCGAGCAGATCGCGGGTGACCTCATTCCGAATGCGCGGCGTGATCAGATCGTGGCCACCGGTTTCAATCGCAACCACCGCATCAATGGCGAGGGCGGCATCATCGCCGAGGAGTGGCGCATCGAGAACATCATGGACCGCGTGGAGACCACCAGCGCCACCTGGATGGGCCTCACGATGGGCTGCTGCCGTTGCCACGATCACAAATACGACCCGCTCTCGATGAAGGACTTTTATTCCTTCTTCGCCTTCTTCAACAACGTGCCCGAAAGCGGCACCATCCAGGGCGCGTCGAATCGCAG
>JBKCXA010000320.1:0-12419 GCA_046316935.1 Prosthecobacter sp. | reverse complement strand
GTGATAAAACTCCAGCGTGTATTGCTTGTGCGCCTCCCAGATGGCCGCGCGACCTGCCTCATCCGCCTCGCTCCAGCCATTGCAGGCACCGACGAGGCCCATGGAGAACTGTTTTCCGATGCCGTTGTTCGCGTCGAACTTGTTCCCCGGCAGCGGATACAGATCCCACGGCAAAATCGGGCGCTTTTCCTTCGCGAAGTAACGCCGCACGACCTCGAACCGCGCCGGGTCATACTTCGTCGGCTTCGGGAACGGCACGCGGTTCGCCGCATCCTTCGTCACGCAAAGGCGGAAGCTATAGACCATCACATTTTTGTCGCCTGCGTCCTCCGGACCCGCATCAGTCGTCGTGATCAGCGGCAACGGCTCCCCATCGGCTCCGAGGCCAGAAATCTTCATCTTCGCCTTCGGATACTGCTTCCCCGCCAGCGACTCGCCGAACTCCTTTCGACCCTCTCGACCAATCGTCCAGCTCACGCCTGCCGCCGCCATCAAATCGCCTTCGTAAGTGCCGTCGATGAACGTTTTGCCCTCAAACTCGCCTGCAGTGGTGATGAGCTTCGTGATGCGCGTGCCATCTTTGATCACCGACTTCAGCACCTTCCGCGTCATCACCTTCACACCCGCCTCATCGAGCATCGCCTGCGTGATCTTCGCCGCCACATGCGGCTCGTAGGTCCAGTGCGTGTGATCCTTCTCCCTCACCTTGTAAGGCAGCGCGACACCGCGCTGCTGATAGTCCTTTTCCACTCGCGCATGCCATTCCTCAAAAAGCCCGATCACCGTGCTGCGCACCGTTTGATTCGAATCCGAGAAGCACAGCCCGCCCGTGTTCACCCCACCGACATGCCCCGTCGGCTCCAGCAGCACCACCGAGGCACCTTCACGCGCCGCCGCGATGGCCGCGCAGAATCCACCCGGCGTGGCTCCATACACGATCACATCCGTCTGAGTGCCAGCGTGGAGGGTGACAGTGAAAGCGAGGAAGGCAAAGAGGCGCGTCATGGCTTTCAGTAGGTCATGAAAGCCGCGATTTGGACAGATAAGTTTACGAAAGCAACTCGCTGATCACCCGCCCATGCACGTCGGTGAGCCTTTGATCACGACCACCATGCCGGAAAGTAAGGCGTTCGTGATCGATGCCCATCTGGTGCAGCAGCGTGGCGTGGATGTCGTGGATGCTCACGGGATCGCTGGCGACGGCGTTTCCGAATTCATCCGTCTCGCCAAAGGTCATGCCGCCGCGGAAGCCTCCACCGGCCATGAAGATGGAGTAGCCATTCACATGGTGATCGCGGCCTGCGGTGTCGCTGAGTTTCGGCGTGTGCGGCGTGCGGCCCATCTCACCTGCCCAGAGGACGATGGTTTCATCCAGAAGGCCGCGTTGATCCAGATCCGTGATGAGCGCGGCCACGCTTTGATCCGTGATGCGGGCGTTCTTGGCGTGGTTTTGTCGAATCTGGCCGTGCTGGTCCCAGGGGGAGTTGTTGGCATCAAAGTTCGGACAGGTGATCTCGACAAAGCGCACACCAGCCTCGACCAATCGCCGTGCCCGAAGTGTCTGAGTGGCGTAGAAACGCTGGTGCTCGTCAGTGGAAGCGACGCCGTAGAGCCGGCGGATGTGAGCAGGCTCGTTCGCGATGTCCGCGATGTCCGGGACGGCGCTTTGCATGCGGAAAGCGGTTTCGTAGTTCGCGATGGCACCTTCGATGGCTTGTGCGTCGGACGTGCTCGCGGCGAACTCGGCATCTTGCTCCGCCAGCAGGGCCAGTTTGCGGCGCTGAATGGCTGCCGAGTCATGCGGCGCGATGTTATCGACGGGCACACCTTTCGCACGAACCATCGTGGCCTGATGACTGGCGGGGAGAAACGAGCTGCCGAAGTTCTCGAGGCCGCCATTCGGCACCCAGTCGTTGTTCAGCACGACATAGCCTGGCAGGTTCGCGTTCTCCGTGCCGAGGCCATACGACACCCACGCGCCAAAGCTCGGTGCCTGGCCAAGGATGCGTCCGGTGTGGAGCAAAAGGTTCTGCTGACCATGCAGCGGCAGCTCGCCCACCATTGAGCGCACGACGCAGAGCTTGTCCGCGACTTGTGCAATGTGCGGGAACAACTCGCTCACCCACAGGCCGCGTTGTCCGCGGTGCTTATACTCCCACGGACTGCCGAACCACACGCGATTGGCGTTGGATTGGGAGCGCTTCGTCACCGCGCTCTCGCCGATGGCCTTGCCCTCGTGTTTCTTGAGGATCGGCTTCGGATCAAAGGTGTCCACATGGCTCGGTCCGCCGTCCATGAAGCAGAAGATGATGTTCTTCGCCCGGGCGCGGTTGTGCAACGGCATCCCGGCCATCGCACGCAAAGCCAACATGCCGAAGCCAGCGGAGGCGCTCGCCAAAACTTGGCGACGTGAGCAAAGGCGATGGTCGTGTGGGATCATGTCAGCGATAATAGATGAACTCCTTGGCATTGAAGAACGCATGGGCGAGCCGCTCCCATGCATTGGGCGTGTCTCCGCCCAGATCATGGAGTGCGGCCAGCCAACGTTGCTCCTCCGCATCGGTGGGTTGTCGGGCAAAGGCGCGTGTTAACATGCTGCGGAGGCGAGCTTCGGGACTCGCGGGTTGCTTCAGTAACTCGACCGCCCAGTGCTTCGCCATGGCATTCACAAACGGATCGTTCAGCAGGATGAGCGCCTGGGATGGAACGTTGGTGGAGTCGCGTTTGCCGGTGGGGAGCTTGAGGTCAGGGAGGTTGAAGCCGGTCAAAAACTTCGGCGGGTCCATGATCGACATTTGCAGGTAAATGGAGCGTCGGCCGTCGCCATCGAGCGGGCCGGTGAAGAAGCGCTTCGGGGCGTCCTCGGCGGTGCGATACGGCAAAATCGGTCGTCCATAGAGCTGCGGATCAAGCCTGCCTGAGACGGCGAGCAGGGAATCGCGGATGGATTCGGCTTCGAGACGACGCGTGGGGTAGAAGGATAGCAGGCGGTTGTTTGGATCAACGTCGGAAGCCAAGGAGGGGCGGTTTGTAACCGCCGAGGGCGCTTGAAAAGCGCCCTTCCTTGGGCTGTTCCTTGAGTCCTGGCAGAAGGTTTGGCTGAGCACGAGTTTGCGGACGAGCTTCTTCGTGGACCAGCCTTCACGGATGAACTCGCGGGCGAGCCAGTCGAGCAGCTCGGGGTGCGAGGGTTTGTCGCCGAGGCGGCCAAAGTCATCGGGCGTGGCGACGAGGCCGGTGCCGAAGACCCACTGCCACACGCGGTTCACATACACGCGAGCGGTGAGCGGATGCTCGGGATGCAGCAGTGATTCGGCGAGCGCGAGTCGGTTCGCGACGTGCTCACCGTGCAGCATTTTCAGTGAGGCCGGCTCAATCAACTCGCCGGTGGTGTCCACATTGCCGCGCACGTTGAGCGGATATTTCACGGGCATCACATCGCGCTCGTCCATGCTGTTCACGGTGCGCGGGAAAGCGATGCTCGCCTCGACGCGGCGGTAGTCGGCGATGAGTTGAGCGAGTTGGGACCCGGCTTCGGCTTTGTTCGGCAGCAAGCCGTTCGCGAGGAGCCAGTCGAGCACATCACGATCGCCTGGACGCGGTTTGCCCTCGCACCAGCGGCTCACAGCGCCGTTGAACCAAGCAGCGATGCGTTCCCAGGGGGCGGCGGCTTTGTTTTGATACAAACCGGCGAACGCATCGAGTTCATCCTGTGGCGTGCCCGCAGCGTCGTGCGTGACGATGCCGGTGATGCTGAGCCAGCTTCTTTTGTCGTAGCCGAAGTCGTTGTTCTTGAGTCCCTTCGCCAAGCCGGTGCGTGGCGGGAAGTTGGGATTCAACGACGAGGTGCAAAACTCGACGGTGACCTGCTGAGCCCCGTTTTTCAGGGCTGCATCGGTGAAGGACTTCCACTGTGGCTCGGAGTTGGTGTAAAAGACGATCGTTTCGTTTTGGAAGGCATGATCATCGACGACGAGATGCCCGCCGAACTCACCACCGGCGACCTTGAGGCTCACGATCTTGCCCGGAACGAGATGCTGCGGCGGCATGCGCAGGCTGCCAGGCAATTTGGAGCTCAAGGCATGCGAATGCCATCCGCGCGGCAGCAAGCCTGTGATGACCTTTTCACCTTCGAGGGCGATGAGTGGCGTGGCGTCGTCCGTTTGGCCGTGTGTGAAGCCGTCGCCTTCGAAGACCCATCCCAAGGAGGGGCGGTTTTCAACCGCCCAGGGCGCTTGGAAAGCACGGTTGCTTGTTTTCGCCAATTCGCGGGCTTTTTGCCATTCGGCGGCCAGTTTTGGCAACTCATCGGGCACGGCCAGCGGAGCGCCGATGCCCTTCAAGGAGGGGCGGTTTGCAACCGCCCATGCTTTGAGGGTGGGCGCTTGAAAAGCGCCCTTCCTTGTCCAGAGCACGGCGAGTTCATCGCGGATGCTTTGGCGCAGTTGTTTGAGATGTGCGATGGCGGCGTCGTTTTTGCCCGGCGCATCGACGACACGCGAGGTCCAGCGCGGCGTGGTGAACATGGCGGCGAGCGCGTAGTAGTCGCGCTGCGAGACGGCTTCGAGCTTGTGATCGTGGCAGCGCGCGCAGGCGACCGTCGTGGCGAGGAAGGCCTTCGAGAAGGCGTCTATCTTGGTGTTCACCATCTCTTGATGGATGCCGTTGAACATGAGGCTGCTGCCGTGGCGATGCTCGCCGAGGTGATAAAACATCGGCCCGATGAGGCTTTCGTTGGTTTGTGCCTTCGCGTGAAGGCGCGGCTTCGGCAGCAGATCGCCCGCGAGGTGCTCGCGAAGCAATTGATCGAAGCCAATGTCTTCATTGAAGGCACGGATGAGGTAGTCGCGGTATTCGTGGGAGCCTTTGGCGGGATTATCCCATTCGTAGCCGTAGGTGTCCGTGTAGCGCACAACATCCATCCAGTGACGGGCGAAGTGTTCGCCGAAGTGGGGTGACGCGAGAAGATGATCGACGTAGTCAGACAGGTCTGACATGTCCGACGCGTCGGACGGCGGTAAGCCAGTGAGCACGAAGCTCAAACGACGGCGCAGCACTTCCGGCGAGGCCTGCGGCGCCATTTCGAGTCCGGCGGCCTTTTGAGCGGCTGTGATGAAGCCGTCCACGCTGCCGGTGATGGCAGGGCGCATCGGTTTGAGGCTCCACCAGTCGAGACGCTTCTGAAACTCCACCTCCCACGCATCGTCAGCGACGAGCGTGGTCGATTCGGCAGCCACACGTGGATCAGGTGCGCCCTGGCTCACCCATTCGGTGAGCAGTGCGATCTCGGATGCGGGCAGCATCTGCTTCGGCGGCATCTTGAGGTCCTTCTCCACATGACTCACCGCCTGGATGAGCAGACTGACCTCCGGCTTGCCCGGAATGATGGCCGGTCCACTCTCACCGCCCTTTTCCCAGCCGCTCTTCGAATCCAGCGCGAGTCCGCCTTTGATCTTCTTCTCATGCGAATGGCACTCGAAGCAGCGTTGCTTGAGAATCGGCTCGATCTTGGAAACAAACATGTCCGCGCCATAAGCTGCTCCACCCGCGAAAAGCAGGAAGGCAGCCATGGCAATGACTCGAAGGTTGTTCACGCACCAATCAACGGAAAGGCGGTCCTGACTCTGTGTGGCAGGACCATCAAAAAATGGTAACATACCGCTATGAAGACCTCCCGGACTGCTGCCCATCCGTTTTTTGCCCGGCTCGCTGACGGCGGGCAGATGCTCGCGGCGCTCGACCTCATCCCTGGAGCCATGTTCATGATCAAAGACCTCGATTCACGCTACGTCTTCATGAGCCGGGCCTTGAAGGAGGCCATCCATCTGCCGCCAGACTTTGACATCGTGGGAAAATCCGACTTTGACCTCTTCCCGCGGATCATCGCCGAGAGCTACCGTCAGAACGACCTGCAAGTCTTCCAACACGACCAACCGCTGATCAAAGAGATCCATGCCACGAGCTTCTTCGACCAGCCTTCCGCGTGGGCCTGGTCGAGCAAGTTCCCTCTGCACGACGAAAAGGGCAAGGTCATCGGCCTGATCACCATCAACGAGAAGTACAACGAGTCTGCCGGTCACGATACGGAGCTGAACCGCCTGCTGCCAGCCATCGATCATGTGCATGCCCGCTACGCGGAGCGCCTCACCGTGGGGCAGCTCGCCAGACGATGCGGATTCTCCGAAAGCCACTTCATGCGCATCTTCAAGCAGCGCATGAAAATGACCCCCTACGCCTTCGTGGAGCAGGTGCGCATGTTTCACGCCAGCGACGCCCTGCGCCGCACCGCGGCCAGCGTGGCCGAGATCGCGGTGAACAGCGGCTTTTACGATCCCAGTTCGTTCGTGAAACGCTTCAAACGGTTCACCGGCCATACCCCGCTCGCCTATCGCCGCCAGTCGCAAGACCCCAAACGCTCCGCCATGGCGATCCCTGCGGTGAAGTAGCCGGGCAGGCTGTACTTGGGCCCAGTTACTTCCCCTGTGCCTGCACCGCCTCGTGCGCCGTTTCTTGAAGAAAGCGCGCAAACTCCGCATCGAGCCCTTTCGGGATGAAGGCGAGGCCGACGGGGCTTTCGCCAAAGAGCACTTCATACCACACGCAGGCACCGAGATACTCGCCCGCCATGTTCGCGTGATGGCCGTCCATGCCGAGCGTGGTCTTTTTGCCGTCTTTGGATTTCGCCCACCGCCAGCCGACGTGCAGCGAATGCATCTGCATCGGCAATTCGGGCTGTTTGGCCGTTTTGGCATCGAAGGGCTTCGGATCGGGCTTGAAGCCCCATTTCGCACCCGTGTCGGCACGGAAGAAGGCATCGCCCACGGGGATGATTTTCGCGCCAAAGTCGGTCGCGAGGCGATTGTAGGCCGCGGTAAGGCCGCGATACATTTCCTCCTGCGTCTTCGGTTCGCCGGGTTTGGGCTCTTGGACGGCAAAACGCGGATCATCGACGCGATAGGCCCACGTTTGATGAATGAGCAGCTTCGCCTGTGGCGCGTGTTTCACGATCAGATCACGCAAAAAGCCCGCTTGAGGCTGGTAGGTGCTGAAATCGTGGCTCTTGATGCTCGCCTGCTGGATCGTGACGTAGTCCCAGCGATCCGCAGTGAGATTCGCGACGAGGTCCTTGCCATTCGTGTAGAGCCGCGCCTTGCCCTCCGCTTTCGTTTTGTCCGCATGCACCTGAAACGATGAACCACCGATGACGAGCGAGATGTGGATCAACGTATGCCCGCCAGCCTTGGAGAGGTCTTTGAGATGCCTCGTCGCATTCGCGGAGAAGCTGTTCCCGATGGTGAGCAGCCTTACGGTCCTCGGCTCGCCCGCGAGCGAGGAGAGCGTGAGCAGCAAGAAGGCAAACGAAAGGCGGGCGAGGTGGTGCATTTGAATGATCGGAGTTTAGCGCCGGCTCGATAGGGATGCTTCAAACTTTAAAACACATGCCAAAGCGTTCACACCCCGATCCACTTCAGTGCCCAGGCAATGACAAACGGCGTCGTCACGCAGCTCACCAGCGTCGTGGCGAGCACGCATTGCACCGCGGTGGCGGGATGACCGCCATACAGGCGGGCGATGACGATGTTAAACACCGCCGAAGGCATGGCGGCCTGCACGATGAGGATGCGTTTGAGTTCGTTCGTGAGCGGCAGAAACACTGCCGCAGCAAGGAAGGCCAGTGGGATGATGCCAAGCCGCAGCACGGGACTGAGCACGGCGATTTTCCAGTTCATCCGCTCCTGGCCCCAGATGTCCGCGATGGAGGCCCCGATGAGCAGCACGGCCAGCGGCACGGCGCAGGCACCGAGCATGCCCAGCGTGTTGTGCGCCACCTGCGGGATGTAGCCATGCAGCCCGGTGAAGTTCAGCAGCAGGGAGGATAGGATCGTGATCACCGGCGGATTCAGCGCCAGCTTCAGCGGGGCCTTGTCAAAACCTGTCAGCATGCCCACGCAGGCCGTCCAGCAGGCCAGCTCGATGCCTAGCGTGAAGGTAAACAACACACCGAGCGTGCCTGGATCAGGAAACAAGGCCGTCACGATGGGGATCGCCACGAAGCCGTAGTTTTGAAGGCCGCACGACACCCCAAACGTGCGCCGTCCCTCATGCACTCGCAGCCCGATGAGCGGTGCCAGCGCATAGGAAATCGTGATGCCGAACACCACGAGCGCAAAACCAAGCCCCGCGGCCATCAACACGGGCAGTGGCTGCATCACCGCCGGATTGCCCGCCACACGCTCGATGATCAGTGCTGGCGTCAAAACAGCCACACTGAGCTTCATCAGACCTTTGTCCGACTCCTGCGGCAGGACGCCCATTTTGCGCAGCAGCGCTCCTGTGCCCATCATCAAATAGACAGGCAGCGTGACCGCGAGGATGCCGGCGTAGTCGAGCATGATCAGAGCATGGCGGCGAGGTCGGCGGCGAGCTGTCGCGCCTCGTGAACGGGTCTGCTGGCCTCGCGTTCCACGGGCGGAGCGGAGAGATTGGCTTCGTTGAAGACACGCACGCTCATGTGCAGATGCCCGTCCTTGATCCAGGAGTGCGCCCCGACGGGCGTCTGGCATCCCGCGCCGAGGATCTTCAGGAATTCACGCTCCGCCGTCACTCGCGCCTCGGTTTCCGCATGGTTCAACGCATGCACCGCCGCGATCACCGCCTCGTCTCCATGGCGACACTCAATCGCGATGGCCCCCTGCCCTGCCGCAGGCAGAAATTTCACCGGATCGAGCACCAGTGCGCAAAGCGTCTGCTCCTCGATGTGGATGCGGGCGAGGTTGGCATTCAGCAGCCCCAGCCGCAAAAGACCCGCCGCGGCCAGCAGCACCGCATCGAGCGCGTTTTCACCCAGTACCTTCTTCACGCGGGTGGGAACGTTGCCGCGAATCTCCACGATCTCGAGATCCGGACGAAGAAACTTGAGCTGCGCCGCACGACGCACGCTGCTCGTGCCCACGCGAGCGCCTTTCGGCAGCGAATCGAGCGTGTGCGGATCTTTCGTGATCAGCACGTCCTCGATGGCCGCGCGTGGCAAAACGGCACCAATGGTAAAACCGGCCGTGAGGTCGCTCGGCACGTCTTTGAGGCTGTGCACGGCCGCGTCGATCTGCCGGCCTTCGAGCGCGATTTCGAGTTCCTTGATGAAAATGCCCTTATCGACCTGCGCCACATCGCTGAACTCCGAAAAGCGCAAGTCCTGACGCTTGTCACCGCTCGTCTGGATGATCTGGCGCTCGATTTTCAGATGCGGGTGCGCCGTTTGCAGCGCCTGCGTGACCATCGTGGTCTGGGTGAGGGCCAGTTCGCTGCCGCGAGTGCCGAGAATGAGTTGGTTGAGGGACATGGATGGGAGGCTTTCACGCAGGGAGGGCGGATGGTCAAGGCTGCGCCGTCAAAGCGTCAAGGGTGGTCAAGCAGCGCACACCTTGACCTCTTGACCACGCCTTGACCTTCCTGACCGCTTTGACCTTTCGAGACGGAAATCCCCGGTGACAAGTTCCACGGCACCTGCCAGCATCCGCGCCCATGAAATGGCTCAAAAGTCTCTATGTGCAGGTACTCGTCGGAATCGTGCTCGGCGTGCTCCTGGGGATGGTGAAGCCGGATCTTGGAGCCTCGCTGGAGCCGCTGGGGCAGGCGTTTGTGAGCGCGGTGAAGATGCTCATCGCCCCGATCATCTTCTGCACCGTCGTCCACGGCATCGCGGGCATGGGCGACCTCAAAAAACTGGGCAGCGTGGGCTGGAAGGCGCTGCTCTATTTTGAGGTGGTGACCACGCTGGCGCTGGTGATCGGCCTCGTCGTGGCGAAGCTCATCGAACCAGGCTCCGGCATGCATGTGAATGTGACGCAGCTCTCGGTAAGCGACGCCGATTCGGCGAAACTGGCCGGCTACCAGGCCGCCGCGGCGAAGCAGACCGTGGTGGATCATCTCCTTCACATCATTCCAAAGACCTTCGTGAGCGCTTTCACGGAGGGCGAGATCCTGCAGGTGCTCTTTTTGGCGATCCTCGCCGGCATCGCCCTCGCGAAGATGGGTGAAAGGGCGGAGATGATCACCGAACTGCTCCATCTGGTCTCGCAGATGTTCTTTGGCATCGTGGGCATCGTGACAAAGGCCGCGCCGGTGGCCGCGTTTGGCGCGATGGCCTTCACGATCGGCAAATACGGCGTCGGAGCGCTTGGGAAACTGCTCCTGCTGCTGGCTTGTGTGTATCTGACCTGCCTGCTGTTTGTGTTTGTGGTGCTCGGATTGATCGCCCGCTGGAACGGCTTCAGCCTGTGGAAGATGCTGAAGCATATCAAAGAGGAGCTGCTGCTCACGCTGGGCACCTCATCCTCGGAGGCAGCGCTGCCGCAGCTCATGACGAAGATGGAGAAAACCGGCTGCTCGAAGGGCGTGGTGGGCATCGTCTTGCCCGCGGGCTATTCCTTCAATCTCGACGGCACCAGCATCTACCTCACCATGGCGGCACTGTTTGTGGCGCAGGCCACGGACACGCATCTCACGCTCTGGCAGGAGCTGGGCATCCTCGCGGTGCTGCTGCTGACCTCGAAAGGCGCGGCAGCGGTCACCGGCGGCGGTGTCATCACGCTGGCGGCCACACTGGCCTCCACCGGCACCATCCCCGTGGCCGGCCTGGCCCTCATCCTCGGCATCGACCGCTTCATGTCCGAAGCCCGCGCCATCACCAACCTCATCGGCAATTCACTCGCCATGCTCGTCGTCGCGAAATGGGAGGGGGAGTTTGATACAAAGGCGGAGGATGCGGCGAAGGTGCTGCGGGGGTGAGACCAAGACGACAGCGATAGCCGGAATGATTGATGATTGATGAACAATCGATAGCTGATTGTTGAGGTGATCTCCTCGCGGGGCACTACCCATGCCTCGAAAATCAAAAATCGACCGTTCATGGGTCGTCAATCGAAGGGATGCTCACCGCCTTTTGAGCTTCAAGCCCCCGTTTTCCCCCTTGCCAAAGCCTCGCCCGCGTCGTGCAATCGCGGCGGCTGGCGTGACGGGCACGCGCAGTCGTCTCTCCCGAACTTATGGCCGACTCGTCGAACAAATCTTTTCTCGCTTCCCTGCCCCTGCCGGGGGTGATGGCGATTCTCACGGCGGTGGCGGGCACGCTGCTGCTGCAATACCAGCCGCTGACACCGCGCCGCCCTCTCGACGAGGACGTGAAGCCGCTGGCGAACCCGAACCTGAGCAAGATCGACGCCTCGCTGCTGGAAGATCCTTTTGGCGTGATGTGGCGGGTGAAGCTGAAGAACAAGCCGGTGCCTCCACCCCCAGTCACGATGCCTGTCGCGGCCTCCGCCGCACCTCCATCCCCTGCCCCGAGCACGGATGACAAAGGCATCGAGGTCGAGAACCCCGAGGACTTGGCGAAGCTGATCACAAGCCGCAGCACGGGCAAAGGCACGCGACAGCCGGTCTTAATTCTGCCGATGCTCACGCGACCTCACACGGATGCCGCGTCTTCGGAGAAGCGCATGCGCATGCGGCAGGCGGTGGTGAACGCGCTGTATGTGGCCGGTTATGTGGCGGAGGACATGCGCTACCTCCAGGTGCTGCGCGTGCCGCGTTGGAATGGCGAAGGGCCGCAACCTGCGGCGGGAGCCTTTGATCTCGACATCCCGTTTGAGTGGTTTTATCCGCCGAAGGGCACGCAACCGCCCGCGCCTTACACGAAGGAGAATGATCCGCGCCACCGCCGTGTGCTGGTGCTGTGGGTGAACAACAAGCAGCTCGGCCAGCAGCAGATCACACGGCTGCGTGAACTCATGCACCTGCTCCTGCCGCCGTTTCAGGACACGCCGGACGCTGATCCGGCCAAGATGATCGTCACGCCGATGGTGAAGGTGATGGGGCCGTTCGAGACGGAATACCTCGCGCACCTCGTGGCGGAGAAAAAGGACATCAAAGGCTACCTGAAGGAATTTCCGGGCCGCGTGCCGGATTTCTCGCTCGATGTGCTGCCGGCCGCATCACGCGTGCCGGGCTCGTGGCCAGGACGGATGGAGGTGGTCTCGCACAATGCCACCGCGTCGGCGGAGTCCGTGCTGCGCAGCGCGGGCTTTGGCCAGGATGAGCTCGACAGTCCGAGCCTGCCGCCTGAGAAGCGCCTGGATACGATGATGAACGGCAGCCAGGCCACGGAGGCTCTGTTTCAGCGCACGATCAACACGGACGATCATGTGGCGAGGGCACTGCTGGAGGAGCTGGAGCGCCGCTCCCGTGCCCTGCCGTGGCAGGAGAAGTATTGGAAAGGCGAAGCAAGCCTCAAAACAAGCGGTCGCGTGGCGATCATCTCGGAGATGGACACGCCGTATGGCCGCGAACTGCCGCGGATGTCTCGCGAAGAGGCGCGGCGGCGCCTTGATGATGCCAGCCAAAAGGCCGGCAAGGATTGGAAG